>CAZHBM010000154.1:0-8303 GCA_964529945.1 uncultured Anaerolineales bacterium
CCACAGCGCATCGGCCGACATCTCAACGCCAGCTTGCGCATCCAACAATGGGAAATCACTTTCCAGCACGATGCCCCAGGCAGGAAGCCCATACCAATGAGCCAAATCGGCAATCGCAGCATAAGCGAGCTGCATCTCCGGCGCATTGTACGACCATATCAGGGTCCGCATCTCCATAAGCTGCATCGTGAAACCAAAAGTGCACACCGGGGCACCGGGACGCTTGAGTTGATGCAATGTCAAGGCCCCCAGCCAGTCTGCTGTGGCCAAGACAAGGCTCCCTATCAGGCTGGCAGGGCTGTTGCCCCCGATAGCGGGGCAAGAATAATACAGCAGCGGCACCTCACGCTCGGCACAGGTAAGAATCAACTCGGTATTGAAGTCGCTGCCTGACAGCGGCGCATTGGGCACTGAAGCACAAAACACAAACGGCCTCTCTCGAAAAGGCTTGTCACCGCCGGCAACGATGTAAGCTACGTCAAGCACATCTAACAGGCCTCTCCGATCATAGGGATAGACCAGGATTGGCTTGACCGTATGCTGCAGCGTGTGAACGTAGGCCACCTGCGTCTGGAGATCGTCTGGCACGTCCCTGGACTGGCCGACAACTTGAATCCACTCGATGTTCGGCAGCGCATCGAGCACCGTGGTCATCGAGACTTGATCTTGCTTGAGGAAGGACCGCGTCTGTCGTGTCCGCGGGTCTCGGAAATAAAACGTATCCGCCAAACCACCAAACCCAACGTGACCGCGCTGCAAAACTGGAGACAGATCACCCGTTCGATCGTAAAGGGCGGCCGGGCGTATGCTTTCGATCGCCTGCAGAACCAAATCAGGAGACATTAGAGCCCGCCGGCCCTCAAACCGCACCCCAGCCTCACGTAGAAGGGCTTTGGCCTCTCCGTCAGGAATCTCGTATCCCGTCCGCTGTAAGACCTCCAGGCTCGACTGGTGGATCGCCTGGCACTGATCCGCAGAAAGGACACTCATTCCCGGTTGAGAGTTCTGGCAAAGGCGCGTCATCTTATGCTCCCACTCCGAGGTCCGTCTCGGACTTCAGGTGCAGACAATCAATCTCCAACCTCTTACACCATTCCACCAAATCGTCGCCAAAGCGGCCCGGAATGAGCACAAAATGGTGACCGTACCCCCGGTTGCCCAGTGCTTCCAATGTGCGTGCCAAGTCGAAGGGAAATACTACTTGAGCCGCCGACCCTGGAAACTTCAAGTCGTCAGAAATGATTTCGGCTTCCACGACGCTCATGCGCAGCCTGTTATGGCGCCCAACCAAATTGACAACCGTAACCGGCCCGGGGCGCATATTTGCCTGGACGACGGGACCGGAAAATCCGGCACCGAACTCACGCGCCCTGGTCAATCTCACTTTGTTTGGCTCAGCGGCCAGTCGCCGGGGCAGGTTTCCACAGTGCGCCATAATCGCGGTGTTGTGCGGCAAGTCCGCCCTGAATATATCGACGTGAAACGTCGGTTCGCCGGAGAGAATCTGCCCGGCCATCATCACTACCGCCGCGTTAACGTCTGCCTCGCACGGGGCGGCAATCCCGACATCGTTGAAGATGCTGCATCCAAGGCACGGTTCCCCCAAATGATCGTGGAAACACTCCAGAGTCACCGCACTCAAGTTTTCTTCTTCCACCAACTGTTTCATGGCCAGATATGAACGGACACCCATATCGCGGATATTGGTTGGAAGCGGGTCAACCACGTAGGACTGGCTGACTTCCGCCCACCCATCTTCGACGTCTGCTTTTGGGACGGCCTCCACTGCCCGAGAATAGCGCGTCAAACCCAGGTTGACGACGTGTACTCCGAACGTCTCCCGCAGAGCCAGTTCATCGAAGACGACGTCCGACATGCCTTGTGCCCGCCAACCCATCAAACCTATCCGGCGTCCTTTCATCCGCCGGGCCAACGCCGAGGCGCGCGCATAGCGCACGATTCCGCTCCAGATCCGTTCATCCCCCAGTTCGCCTACAAAGAACTGATATTCGAGACTCAATTCCCAAAATGGCAACAAGGTCTGTTGGATACCCACTAAGGCTGCCCAGGCATCTTCTGACGGCAAGCCCCATAGCACTGTTGGTAGGCCCATAGCTTCCGCCAACATCGGCATAACGTGATCCAATGTGAAATTGCCTGGAATCAGAAGCAACTGGTCCAGTGCCTTATCGGCAAAATAGGATTGAATTGCGGGGATGTCGCTCTCGTATTCCAACAGGGTCGGGCAGACAATGCACTCTATCTTCTCCGATGGGGCCGAAAGCGGAAATAGTTTCACCAGATTACGAGCATATTCCGCGCCGTCTTCCTTGGTCCACGTCGTCACCACTACGCCTAATCGGGGGCGCATCGCAGTGCTTTTTCCCTCATTGCTCAAGTGACTGCTCCTTAGATCGGTCAATCAATGGTGATTGGATAAGCTCCGAATTCGAATACGGCATCTAGCAGGGCTTGATAGTTCCGAAGCGGCACATAATTGGTGATTGAGTTCGCCGATCCCACCAGAAGCCCTCCGCCGGAACCGGCGTGGCGGATGATTGACCTGACTTCATCTTTGACTTCCTGCGGCGTGCCGCGGGTCAGCGTGTATCCCAGGTCCAAGTTTCCCATCAACGCCAGGTGCCGGCCATACTCTCGTTTTACAGCAGCAATATCCATACACTTTGGTTCGATGGCTTGTATCCCATCTGCCCCGCTGTCCACGATGTCCGGCAATACCATTTCGAGATTGCCATCGGAATGAAAGAGCACCGGCTTGCCGGCGGCGTGACAGAGGCCAACGAATCTGCGCAGCCAGGGAAAAAAGACCCGCCGCAACACGCCAGGGGAAATCATCATTCCATTGGTATAGGCAATGTCATCCTGAAAACAGAGGACGCCAACCGAATCATAGGCCAGGATGCGCTTTAGCAGCACCAAAGTCTCTTCTCCAAGCCGTTTTAGTATCTCGTCCACGAAGTCAGGATCCTCATACAGAGTTATGCAGAAAGCCTCAAACCCCATCAACTGCCAGGTTGCCGTGAAGACGTGCCCGGTGGTAACCAGGGCTTTCATACCAGTCGGCAAATGGCGGCGGACTTCTCTTAGATGAGACAGGTCGACCTCATCCGCCTTGGGCCAAGGAAAACTCTGGCTATCGCTCCGCGTGGAGATCGCCCTCGCACCCGAGGTGGCCCAGCTTCGTTGGGCGCGGTGCCCGGCGTACAGTGTCGCTGTGTTGGGCGCAGTTCTTGAGATTCCTTGCTGTATCTGGGGTGTTGCATACAGGTCCGCATCGAGCGCGATGAAATCATAGCCAGCAATGCGCCAGAACTCCACGTCGTCCTTGAGTGTTCGGACAGGAAAGCCCATATAGGCATCCTTGATCTCCGGGTCGATCCATACTTCGCCGAGCGGAACGCGGTCAGGCTCCGAGCATTGAAGCGCAGTAAGAACTCGACCGAAGTTGGGTTCGTGATCAGACATGCGGCATTCCTGGCGAACTCCTACGCAGAATCACTCTTGAAGACCGTGCCTTGGTGCTGCCGTCGACTCTCGAAGTATGAGTTCGAACCCTACGGTCAAGAAGGCTGGCGTCGATTTGGCCCTTGGAGGTTGCTCTATCCGTCGCATCACCAGATCGACTGCCATCTCGGCCAGACGCTCGTGGTCTGCTCTGACAGCCGTCATAGCGGGGATAGAATAGGAAAACCAAGCGATATCATCAAAGCTGATTAGCGACATATCGTCCGGAATCCGGATAGCATGCTGGCGTAATACGCTCATCACTTCTGGCATCAGGCTGTTTGTAGCCACCAGGAGCGCGGTAGGTGGGTCTTCCAGTTGCAGGAGGTCGTGGACCGCTTCCATAACCCAAGCACCGCGAGGTGACCCAAACTTGACCAAACGCTCGTCGACTGGTAGTCCGGCCTCCTCATGAGCTTCCACGTACCCACGCCAACAGTCGTAATAGTTGCTATATTTGACTTCTCCATCCAAAAAGGCAATGCGTTTATGGCCAAGGCCCACTAGATGATGAACAGAAGCCCGGCTGCCGGCGAGGTCATCTAACATGATCGTGTCAAGTGCATCCCCCGGAACACGCCGGACAATCGCCACAGTCGGCACATTGTAGTCGCGCAGCAGATGGAGAAGCTCGTCGGTCGGAGCAGTGGGCACCCATATTAAACCATCTACCGACTGGCCCACCATCCCACGCAGAGTCTCCATTTCATTGGTGCGACGGTCACGGGTCGATGCCAAGATCAGGTGGTACCCGCGATCAGACAAGAGCTGGGTTACTGTATCGGCCAACGTGGTGTAGTAGACATTCAGCAGGTCGGGGATCACCAGCCCAATACACGAACTGGCTTGTTTGCGCAGCCCGCGTGCCCTCAGGTTGGGCTGGTAGTTTAACTCATCAGCCGCTGCGAGAACCCGTATCCGAGCATCAGACGATGAATAGCCTGTTTCATTGAGGACACGTGAGGCTGTGCCTACTGAAACCTGAGCCAATGCAGCAACTTGTCGTAGCGTTGCACGCCCTCGAGGAGCCAAACCTATCACCTCAAAACAAATGTGTTACTGTGTTGAGCGCTACCGTACTGCCAGACTAAACGGAAGAAAAATCGGGGAAATGTGTAAACGTTTCTACAAGTATATCACACGCACGGATCGTTGTCAAGCATCAATTTTCGCGTTTTGCGAGATCACCTGACGAGTTATTGGGCAAGAAAGCTCCAAAATGCGCCTGAACTTTCTGTCATCGGACTATGTTGGCACATGCCTGCACATCGAGACCTCACCAGATGAACGACCCAATGACAGCGCAGTGGCCAAAATGTGTAATCGTTAACACATCACGCGAGGCATGTATGGCTTCCCATATGGCAACGAGCTTATCGAATCGCGCCACAGGACATTGGTCTTGTCAGGGTACGTTGGACGTGGATGACCAAAACGCCGTGGTGTCCACCATGCTGGCTTTGATCTTGCTTTGGTGGGCCATTGGCAAAAGGGGTATCTTAATTCTGAGCGGCGCCTCTTTCGTGCAGTGGCGTCCAAATCTGCCGACTCGCACAGCGGGTGCTTTGCCCGGCGGCCCGCCGGCTTAATCGACGATGACGCGTACTTCCGAGAAGCCCAAGGAGTGCAAATAGTTCTCGAAGAATATCTGCCCGTACTGGCTGGCTTTGGACAGAAGGCTGTTATCGACCACAAAAGGTTGGGCGGGGGCATCCGAGGTGATGCCCGACTCGCCTGCCGCCTGGTCTAACGTGCCGCCCAGGACAGCCGCCCGAACCGATTCCTTGGCCATTTTCAGCGCTTCCCGTTCCAGATCGGGATCGTGCGAAGCCAGGGGGGACTTGCTGTAGTATACCGGGTGGGTGCGGTCGAGGTCGATCTCGGCCGACAGAATCTCGGGCGCCGGCAGGTGCAACTGGACTCGCCGGCCGTCGGTCCACAGGTCATCCGAACTCAATTTGCTCAGGTCGAAGCCGGCCTTGATCTTGATGTAAACCAATAACAAGACCTCTTCCTTCACGCCCAGGTAGCGCCGCAGATCCTCGGGGACCTTTTCGTTACGCACCTCCGCCACGGTCCAATACTCGACCGTCGCCAGCTCGGCCAGCTGGCGGATGCCCTCCAGAGTGACCGGTATGGGCGTCGGTGTTGGCGTGGGGGTGGGTGGCCCCATCATTCCGCCCGACAGCCACCGCAGCCCGAAACCTGCCGCAAGAGCCAGAATCAGCACAGCCGCCACCGCCACGCTGAGGCAGGCGGTGGGACCACTGAAACGCCGTGCCGGCGCCTTGCCGGGCTGAGGTTTGTCGGTCAGATTGTCGGTTTCCATCATTCTACCTCGAGCGGGCGATAGACTTCCACATCCACCTCGGTGAAGCCCAACGAGCGCAAAAATGATTCCATGTAGAGTATGCCAAACTCTTCCGCTTTGCCAAAGGCGTCGTGCTCCAGCGCCCAGTTGAGGATGGACTTCTGGGCCACGCGGCGGGCATCGGTTTCCAGCGCGGGATCGGGCGGCACAAAAAGCCCGGTCTCGCGCTCGTAGACATAGGTCTTGTCTTCATCCACACCGGTATAGAGAATCTCTGGCGGCGGCAAGGTCAGGTGAACCGTATCGCCGTCGACCACAATGTCGTTTTCCTCGACCTTGGTCAGGTCGAAGCCGACCACCACCTGCCCTTCGGCCACCAACAACAACTTGTCGTTGCCGAAGAATTGTTGCCACACGTTACCCGGCTCCCGTTCCAGGTCCACGACAGTCTGCATGATGTACTGGGCGGCTTCCAATCGCCCCAGGGCCTGTATCTTGGGATTGACGATGATAGGGGTCGGTGTTGGGGTGGGCGTCGACGTCGCCGTAGGGACCGGCGTGGCGGTTGGCGCCGGCGTATCGGTTGGACCGGGCGTCGAGGTGGGTAACGGCGTCACGGTCGGCGTATTCGTCAACACCGTCGGCCAGGCGGCCGTGGCCGAGGGCGTAACCTCAGCCAATGCCTCGTTTGCGCCGGGTTGCCGGTCCCATTCAAATAGCAGCACCAGGGTCGCAGCGGCCAGGATTATCACCCCTGCCAGCGTAAGTAAATGCCACGTCTTCCAGCCGGCCAGATTCACGCTCCCCTCCCGTGCCTAGTCCGCGAATAACTCGGTGGAAAGATAGCGCTCGCCGTTAGAGGGCAAGACGGTAACGATGGTCACCGGACCGTCTACCTCGTCGGCGATCTTCAACGCCGCGGCCACAGCCGCTCCACTGGAAATACCTGCCAACAGACCCTCTTCGCGGGCCAGCCGGCGGCCAGTGTCGAACGCCTCTTCGTCCGTGATGGTCATAACTCGGTCCATAATATCCACATTAAGTACCGCCGGCACGAAGCCGGCCCCGATCCCCTGGATTTTGTGTGGACCCGGTTCGCCGCCGGAAAGAACCGGCGAACCTGCCGGCTCGACACCAACGATCTGAACCTGGGGATAAGCAATACGCAGGACCTCGCCAACGCCGGTGATCGTGCCGCCCGTGCCGATGCCGGCCACGAAATAGTCCACCGCCGAAGGGCACTGCTGTAAAATCTCGGCGCCGGTTCCCAAACGATGCGCCTGTGGATTGGCTGGATTATTAAACTGCTGGGGAATAAAATAGCCGTTCTCGGCCGCCAGTTCCTCGGCTTTGCGTATGGCGCCGGTCATGCCTTCGCCGGCCGGCGTCAGCAGCAACTCGGCACCGTAGGCTTTGAGCAGCTTGCGTCTCTCCAGGCTCATACTTTCGGGCATCGTCAGGATGACGCGATAGCCTTTGACCGCCCCGACCATCGCCAGGCCGATGCCGGTGTTGCCGCTGGTCGGCTCGACGATGGTGCCGCCCGGGGCCAGGCTACCGTCCCGTTCGGCCGCGATCACCATACTCAAGGCGATGCGATCTTTCACGCTGCCACCGGGATTGTGCAACTCCAATTTGGCCCAGATCTTCACCTCGGCCTTGGGGCACAGCCTGTTGAGAGCTACCAAAGGTGTATTGCCAATGTAATCTAGAATCGACGCCATGAACTATCCTCACTTCCGTATTCCACAAAACCGTACCTCACGGTTCATCAAATGTGGTAGTTGTAACTGCCGTTGTCGCCCGGGACCACGATGGGTTGGCTGGAGGCCGCCGAATTATACACGCGCGAATACGGCGGCACAGACCGGATCAACCACACGTTGCCGCCAATAATGGAGTTGTTGCCTATGACGGTTTCGCCACCCAAAATCGTGGCACCGGCGTAGATCGTGACATTGTCTTCGATGGTAGGATGGCGTTTCTTACAGGCCAATGATTTTTTGACACTCAGCGCACCCACCGTCACACCCTGATAGATTTTGACATTATCGCCAATGACCGTCGTTTCGCCGATGACAACACCCGTACCGTGGTCGATGAAAAAAGAATCGCCAATCGTGGCGCCGGGATGAATGTCGATTCCCGTCTGGTGGTGGATGTGTTCGCTCATCACCCGCGGCAACAAGGGTACTTCAGCCTCGTGCAGGAAATGTGCGATTCGGTTGACGACCACAGCCGCCAGGCCGGGATAGGACAGAATGACCTCCGACTCACTTTTGGCCGCCGGGTCGCCCTCCAATGCAGCTTTGGCGTCCATGTGCAGGCGAATACGCATATCGGGCAGAGCATTCAGGAAACTGTCGGCGATGTCACGCGCCTTTTCCCGGCACTCGGACTGCTTTTTCTGGTCGCAATCACCGAAGGACTCACAGTCGTGACACAGGCTGCAACGGATCTCCTCCGC
>CAZHBM010000155.1:0-8303 GCA_964529945.1 uncultured Anaerolineales bacterium
GTATATTTACCGTCACCGCCCCGATGTGAACGGTATTGTGCATACCCATTCTCCTTATGCCACGGCGTTTGCGGCGGTGGGCAAGCCCATCCCTGTTTATCTGACGGCTATGGCCGATGAGTTCGGAGGGCCGATCCCGTGCGGTGGTTTTGCCCTGATCGGCAGTGAGGCTATTGGCAAAGTCGTGGTTGAATCGATCGGCGATTCGCCGGCGGTGTTGCTAAAAAATCACGGCGTGTTCACCGTCGGCCCAACGGCGGCAGCAGCTGTCAAGACGGCGGTGATGGTGGAGGATGTGGCTCGGACGGTGTGGTTGGCATTACAGATAGGACAGCCGGATGAAATTTCGCCCGAAGACGTGGCCAAGCTACACCATCGCTACACGCACGAGTACGGACAATAAGCCGGTGCCGGATACGCCGGAAAGGCATCTGTGCCATTAGCTAGGTACCCTGGCCGGAACAGCCTCACGCTGTTCCGGCCAGGTTTTTTGAAACGACTGCCAACGGTGGTTGGCGATCGCATAAACACGCGGCGGTACCCTTGTCCAACGGGCAGGCGGGAGGTGGATGGGTGTGCGGCATTGTCAGTTTTTTCGGCCGGGTTGACGGTCCGATCAAAGTGATGGAGGCATTGTCCCTGCTTGAATACCGGGCGCCCGACTCGTCGGGCGTGGCGGCGCTGGTGGGCGGGATGGGTGACTTGGCGGTGCGCAGGCAGGTGGGAAGTGCCCGGGACTTGGTGAGGACTCTGGCGACACGGCCATTGTTCGTTGCCTGCGGCCAAGGAACAGAAGGCCAAATCCAGGTGCTAACCCAGCAGCGGATCGGTCTGGCGTGGGACCAATTACGCGATTGCTCCCTTGCCGCCGGCCACCGGCGCCAGGACCTGTACACGGCCGGTGGACTAAAGGTCGGGTTAGGCGACCGGGGTGCACCGACAACCGCCGGATTGGGAGATGCTGTCGACAGGCTGTCGGGACAGATGTATCGCGCCTTGGAGCAGTCCGGTGGGCTGGGCTTGCCGGAGTTGGATCGCGATCCCGTACGGCACGCCTTTCGTCTGGTGGCCGCCCACGTTGCCAGCCAGATCAAACTGCGGCCGGAATGGGAACAGGCATTGGACACTGCACTGTTTGCCCGGTTGCCAAGGGAAACATGTTCCGGCTGGCGGGAGGCCTGGCGCCAGGAGATGTCGGCCAATCTGCCCGGCCAGGCATTCTCAGTGGCGGTACGTCGCTTTCAGGAGACGTTCCCCGAATTGGCTCCCCATCTGGCCCCGATGGATTGGGAGCGGGTCGGCGGCTTGACCGCCCAATGCCTGGTGCAGATCGTCCAAGGTCATGGGCGATGGGCGATGGTCGGTGCTGTTACAGAAGGCAATGCCCACCCCATATTGGACCGCAGTCAAACGCGCAGTGTATGTGAGAACGGGTCACATTACGCGCCACTGATGCTGGCGTTGAAGGCCGAGCAGGAGCTTTGGTGGCGCCGGCGAGGTCTGCCGGCATCGGAGACGGTGCATCGAACTGAAAACACCACAGAAGTGGTAGCTTTCGAATGGGAACGCGCCTGCGTCCAAATCGCCGGTAGCGATGGGAATGGGGCAAGGGGTCTCCTGCCGTCCGATGAACAGGAGTTTCTGCAGCGGGTACAAGCGGCCGGCGTGGTCAGCCTGGAAGAATGCGGGTTGCGACTGGCGCTGTACCGGCAGCGGGAGGGGAACACGCACGCCTGTACCTTCTATTCGCAACATGAGCCGGGGGTGCTTTACGTCAGCAGTCACCACAAACCCATTGCCATTATCAGGCGAAGGACGGACAACACCTGTGATCTCCCTGACCAGGAACTGCTGGTAGCCTCGGACGTGAGCGCGGCGCTAATGTTGTGGCCCGGCGCCGAAGTGGACCGCACGGCATCACAGATTCACCAACTGCGGCAACGCCTGCGTCAGGATAGGTCTCTGAAACGCAACATACGGCGGCGGATTGCCCGGCTGCTGGACCGTTACCGTGTGGACGTGATCTACCTCGATCAAAACCTGGGCCAAGGCCGTGAGTTGCTGGCGCGCATCAGCCCGCGAATTCAAGATGGTCGGGCTACAATGGAAGTTGACATAACTCACTACGATGGTAGCCCGCTGGAAGCACAGCCGGTTTCTGTACGCCTAAATCCAGCTATGGCCGGCAAGCGCAGTTACGCCACCTATACCGAACTGCACCGGGCCGAAATCCCGGAGGTGATCGACGAGCTGTACGCGACTTACGTACGGGGTGGCAAGGTTCGGCTGAATAGCATTTGGCGCAAAAACCAGTTGTTCTGGCCGGGACTCAATAGCGGCCTGCTGAAGCGCCGATTCGGCAGCCGGCTGCAGCGCCTGCGCCGATTGTGGTTGATCGGCGAGGGGAGTTCTTTGAACGTCGCTCAGACGGCCGCGCCCGCGTTGCGCGAACTCATGCCCGGCGTTGTGGTCAACGTGCAGCGACCGGTGGAGGTGTTGAACGTGGGTTTGATATTGGATCCGGACGCTGATCTGGCGATTGAGGTCTCGTGGTCAGGAACGACAGATTCGGTTCTCAAATTGGATGAATTCCTGGGCGAATGTGGCGTGCTCCGCCTGGCGGTGACCGGTCGTTCTCAAAGTGATCTGGGGCGCAGTGCGGTAACCAGCGCCGGCACCATCGATGTGCGCACCGGTCCAGAAATGTGCGTAGCGGCAGTCAAGTCGTATGCGGCGACGCTCGTGACCCTTTGGTTGCTTGGCTTGCAGCTAACGACTATGCGCCGTTGCTCTTCACAGTTGCCCGTGATTGCCGCGCGCACCGAACAACTGCTGACCGAACTGACCACCCCGCTCGGCCAGGTGGTTGATGCCGGACAACGGCAGGCGCGATTGAGCCGGGTGGCAGCCGCTTGGCACCAATTCGACAAGGTGGCAGTGGTCGGAACCAGCCCGGCTATAATGGACGGCGCGCTGGTCGTGGAGGAAATTGCCCAGGTCGTGACCGATGCTTTCGACTTCTTTTCCGCCCCCGTTCGCGCTTTGGCCGAACGCAGCGCCATTGCCGAAGAAGATGCCGAACGAACCCTGTTTGTTTTCAATGCGACCGATAGGCAGAGCCACCAGAAGGCTGATGCGCTGATTCGCTATCTACAGGCGCTGGGCGTCTCCTGCCTGGTACACACCACGCCCGAAGCGGCGGGTTATCGCTGGCAGGAAAGCGCCACGACGACCGTCTTTCTCTCACCCTCGGTGGCGGATTGGCTGCGACCTGTGATTGACAGCATCTTTTTTCTCGATCTGGCCTTGGCATTGGCCCGCGCGCGTGGCTTGACGGCGGAAGAAATTGACCGGCCGCGCCACCTGGTCAAATCGGCCACGACGACGGCCGCCGCCAGGCGCAGCGAGATCGAGCGACAGGCCACTTTTCACAACGTCAGTCTGGAGCAGTTCGGTTCCGGACGCCTGGCGGCGGTCGCCTGGAATGCCGAAGCAGAGTCGCCACTGCCGGCAGCACTGCAAGCGACGGTGGCACTGCGCGCCGACCTGGCAGTGATCGGAGAGCCTCCTCCAAGCCAGTTGGCCATCACCCGGCGCTACGCCGAGTGCGAACAGTTGATTCTCATCGCCGACACGCAAGCGACAGAAAGCGGGCTGCAAATGGCTGCCCTGGCGTGGCAGGAACTGTTGGGAATTGGGTTTGCCATCCGCCGTCTTTTCTACAGTGGAAACCCCGAAATCGCGGACGAGGCGTGTTGGCTGCGGGTAATCCGGGCCGGGGCCGTGTTGTCTGTGCCCGACGCCCATACCGTTGCCTTGCCGAGTGATTTCACGCCGCTGCAATTGGAACTGATGACGGCTGTCTATTTCTCAGCGCTGGCAGTACGCCTGGCGCGCCAGGCGGGACGCGACTGCCGGCACTGGGAGGCCGGCCTGGCACAAATTCCATTGGTTCTGTCGGCGGTGTTTGGCAGCCGCCGGACGGCGGCGTTATTCAGTCACGCGTTGGCACCCTTTGTTCAAGCTGGCTACGATAAGGTCCAGATTGTGGGCGGGGGCCAGGACTTTGCCTCGGCCATAAGTATGGCCCGGTCGCTGCAGTTGGAGGGTTTTATGGCTGAAGCCGTCTACACCGATTCAGCCTGGCACGGGCCATTGGCAGTCGTCGGTGGGCCGGGGGCGAACCGAGATGCGCTGGTTGTGATATTGGCGACCGATCCGTTGTTTCAGACCTCGGCGTTGCTGGACACACAGGTTTACCGGGCGCGCAACGCGCCGGTGATGTTGGTAGTTCCCGAAGGTAATGAAGGTTTGGCGGTGGTGCGCGGTGTGGACGCGACAGTGGTGCTGCCGGCGCCGGCGGTGCCGCGCGTTTTCGTGCCGGTGGTCAATGCAGCCATCGGATCGGTGTTAGCTCAGTCGATGGCTGCATTGTGGCGCCGGGCACGACACCTCGAAGGGCCGGCCGGTGAGCTGGGGGTATCGAGCCCGGCATGAGGCCGGCTGGAGTCCTCGGACGACCAAAAGAGGAGTATCCGGTGAAATCAATTTACGCAGGCTTGACAGTACGCCAGGCTCTGGAATTGGAGCCGTTGGCCGGCGCCCAGGTGGCGGCCGGCGAAACAGGCCTGGACAATCGGATCCAGTGGGTACACATCGTGGACATGGCCGAAGCGCGCTACGAATGGGGAAAACCGGGCGTGTTATTGCTGACGACCGGTTATGGTTGGCCTGCCGACGAAGCGGGCCAAATTCGATTGATTGCCAAGCTGGTGGAAGAAGACTTCGCCGGCATGCTGGTTTCGTTGGTGGAGCACATGCCCCGGGTACCGGCGGCTATTTTGCGGGCGGCGGATGAACACGGATTTCCTGTGATCGAGGTGCCGCCCGACGTCCTGTTTGTCAACGTGACCGAGGCCATTTTCCAGCAGATTATCAGCCGCCAATACCGCCTTCTGCAACAATCGGCCCGCATTCACCAAAAACTGACGAGCCTGGTGCTGCAAGGTGGCGATTTGAAGGCGCTGGCAGCTACCCTGGCCGAGTTGCTGCAACGTTCGGTAACCATAGAGGATACATCTCTGCGGGTGCTGGCAACGGCGCAACAAGGAGCGGTGGACGAGGCCCGCCAGCGGAGCGTTGACCGCGGCCGGGCCAGCGATGAGGTGGCGCAGGTCCTGTTGCAGCAGGGTATCTATCGTCGGCTCTCCGAACACATGGCTCCGGTTCACGTGCCGGCCATTCCCGAGATGGGTATGACAATGGAGCGTATCGTGGCCCCGATTGTGGTAGCGCGCGAAATCCACGGCTACATCTGGATCATCGCCGGTGAACGAGCGCTCACGGATCTGGATCAATTGGCTATTACCCACGGTGCGACGGTGACGGCGTTGGTGCTGCTCAAGGAACAGGCGGTGCGCGACACGGAAGAAAGGTTACGCGGTGATTTTTTTGAGATGCTCCTTGACGGCACGGAAGATACGGCTGTGTTAGCGGAACAAGCTCATCGCCTACACTATCGTCTGGACCAGCCACATCAGGTGGTGCTCGTTCACGGCGTGCCGCGCACAGGGGGCCGTACCCGCGCTTCCCTGATCGCCGTCGAACGCTGGTTGCGGTCACGCGGCGACGACGTGCTGGCGGTTTGGCGGGACGAAGGCCTGGTACTGTTAGTTGAAAGTCGGGACGCCTCCCCCGGCGAGCGGCTGGCCAAAGAGTTGGTGGCCGAATTCAGTCGACCGGTCTGTCCGCTGCTGGCCGGTGTGGGAGAACCCGCCACGATCAAGGGTGAATCTCCCCAGGATATTGGCTGCAGCTATCGCCAGGCACAGGATGCGGTGCACATCCAAGGGGCTTTGGGAATAGAGGATGGGACAGCGACATTCCGCGATTTGGGATATCTTTACTGGCTATATAGCTTGCCGGCCGACAAGCTGATGGACAATCTGTATTTGCGAAAAGTCAAAGCGTTGGCGGCCTACGACGCCAAGAATGGTCGACAACTGGTGAAAACATTGGAAAGCTACCTGGATCATGGGACATCGCTGGTCGAGGCGGCTGAGGCTCTGTTTATCCACCGCAACACGTTGCTGCACCGCCTGGAACGCATCGAGGCGGTGTGCTCCCTTTCACTCAGGGAACCGATGGTGCGTTTCAACCTCCACCTGGCGGTGAAGTGTTACCGGCTGCGCCGCACTTAGGGTGTATGTCCGGCACAATCAAGTCCTCCGAATAGTGTGCATCCCGTCCCTTGAACAGACCCATGCTGTTTACCTATAATGATTGTAGATGGTTATAGGCGCACCTCTTTTGCTGCCCGCATATCGGCGGAGAGGCTAAGGTCTGTCCACATACAAGGGGAGGAGCCACGTAACTATGGAACCGTCAACCAGCGACGAGGAGCCGCATAACGGCAATCACATCGGCGACAAAACGCGTAATGGCAGGTGGCAGGTAGCCCCGCCCGGCCTGGAAGGCGGGTGGTACAAGCCGCTGCGAGATGAAGACGTGACCCGCATTCATTTGGCGTCACTGGACGTCCTATGGCGGACCGGTGTCCAGGTCACGTTGCCCGAGTGCCGCCGGAAGTTTGAGGAAGCTGGGGCCGTGATAGACGCGACCGGCGGCCGCATCCGGCTGCCACGCAGCCTGGTGGAGGACGCTGTTGCCAGGGCACCTTCGGAAGTGCGTCTCTGCGGTCGCGACCCGGAACACGATATGCGCCTGGGCGGCCGGCGTGTGCATATGGGTACCGGTGGGGCGGCTATTAAGATCGTGGACCTCAAAACCGGCCGCATCCGTAGAACCACGTTGTCGGACGTGGCCCGCATTGGACGGCTGGTGGATGCGCTGGATAACATCCACTTTTACTTGCGGGCTTGCGTTGCCTGGGATGTCCCCGAGCCACTTCTGGACCTGAATACCTTTTACGCCGCCATCTGCAATACCAGCAAACACGTGACCGGCAGTTGCTCTTCGGTGTCCTCGGCACGCGACGTGGTTCAAATGGCGGCCATCATCTGTGGCGGGTTGGACCGGCTACAGTCCCGCCCGATTATCTCCTTCGTGACCTCCTGGTTAGTCAGCCCCTTGCGGTTTGATTGCGGTTCGGTAGAAGTGGCAACTGAGTTGATCCGGTTGGGAATGCCGATCTTCATTTCGTCGGCACCGCAGTCGGGTGCAACCAGCCCGGCGGCGCTGGCCGGCACGTTGGTGCAGATCAACGCCGAGGAGTTGGCCGGCGTTACCTACAGCCAACTGCTGCGGCCCGGAGCGCCGGTGGTAATGGGATACGTCCCATCGGTGTCCGACCTGCGTACGGCTCAATTTTCCGCCGGTGCGCCCGAATTTGCCTTGATGCAGGCGGCAGCGGCTCAGATTGGGCGCTTTTATAATTTGCCGGTCTACAACTCATCCGGATTGACCGACTCCAAGGTGCCGGACATTCAGGCTGGCTACGAAAAAGGTATTGGCGACATGGCGGCGGTGTTGGCCGGAGCGAACTACATCCACCATTCGGCCGGCTTTCTGGAAAACCTGTTGACGGTAGCCTACGAACAGTATGTGATTGACGATGATATCAATGGTTGCGTGATGCGTACGGCGCGTGGCATAGAGGTGAACGACGAAACGCTGTCAGTGGATGTGATCGACCAGGTGTGCCGGGGCGGCAATGGGCACTACCTGACGGAGCAGCAGACACTGGATTTGATGCACACCGAGTACTACTATCCACACACTGCCGACCGGCAGAGCCGCACCAACTGGCAGCTGACCGGCAAGCAAGACGCCCGGACCCGGGCGCGGCATATGGCCGCAGACATCATCCGCACCCACCACCCACTGCCGATTTCGGCCGAGGCTGATGCCCAAATTCGCGAACGGTTCCATATCCGCCTGGCGCCAGACCTGGCGAACGTTGCCGAGCCGGCCCGATAAGAGAACACCAAAAAACGAAGGCAACCACTCGACAACCTGTGTCTCTTTACAGTGAGGAGGAAACGAGTATGCGCAGCAATGAAGAGGTACTTCAGGCTACACGCTTGAAGCGACTGTCGTCAGATCAGTGCCAACGGCTGTATTGGGCGTGCCTGGAAATTCTGGAACGGACCGGGGTGCGGATGCATCACGACGAGGCGCTCATGATTATGAAAAAAGCCGGTGCGACCGTAAATGAGGGAAATCGGGTGCGCATCCCCGGCGCGCTGGTGGAGAAGGCGTTGTCTATGGCCCCCAAACGTTTTGTGCTCTGCGACCGCTACGGCAACCGGGTTATGCCCGTTGAGGGATACCGTACCTTTTTT
>CAZHBM010000156.1:0-8302 GCA_964529945.1 uncultured Anaerolineales bacterium
GGCGGATCGGGTACACGACCTGTCGCGGCGGAGAAGCCACAGTTGCCGGTGAAGGACGGCGGTGCACTTGAGGGCGAGGAGTTGTCTTACCCCCGCCTGGGGCCGCACTTCTTGGTCGTTGGTGATGACGTTGTGCTCACCGTACCGATCAAAGAAATGGTGATGATCGGCCGTTCTGACCCACGAGCGGACCTCGTTGCCGACATTGACCTATCCCGTTTTGGCGGGGCTTCGGTTGGTGTATCTCGACGCCACGCCGGCGTGTACCGGCGCAATGATGGCTGGGTCATCGAAGATTTGCGCAGTACCAATGGCACTTTCTTGAACGAACACTGCCTGACTCCCGGCCAGGCGATACCCTTGCATTCGGGCGATCAGGTGCGCATTGGTCACCTGACCCTGATATTCAGAGAAGGTCTCCCCGCTCAAACCCAAACATGACCTCGGTTGGCGCTTTCGTTATGTCAACTTATTACTCGCTGCGCTCGCTGCAGCTTCGTCCGATGTTGTTCGACGGCCCGCTTCGCATAGTCTTTTATCTTATTATTGAAACTATTTTTATGGAGTGAAATTGGTATATGGAATGGACTACACGAAGTAACCAAGTCCATTTAACAGACCTTTAACATTGTGTTAAAGTCACCTTAACCCTTGAAACGTTACATTTGTGGTATAATTTTGTTTTAGTGTACAGTTGAGCCTATTGGGGCACGAGTGAGGGGGCAAGCAGAATATGTTTAGCCTGGCAAAACGTGTGATTGTTGTAGCAGCCATCGCATTCATCACAGCCATATTGGTTGCGCCTGCCATTTCATCGAGCCAACCCGGGATGTTCTTCTACCCGGTGAAGGCCAGCCTGCAGGAGGTGACGTCTATTTTCTCCACCCGCACCGTGATTTGGGTTCCGGTGGAGGTTCCGCAACACCCTTTGACGTCGACCAAGGCGGCAGCGCCGGCGCCGACCATAGACCCGTCAACACCGCCTTCCCCAAGCCCGACGACCAGCCTGCCACGGCCCACCGGAGCTGCTGAGGACAAACCATCTCACCTGCGGGACCAGATCATTGAGCCAACGGCGGCACCGACGCAGACACTCGAGCCGACAGCCGTGACCAGCCCTACCGTGATGGCGGAAACAACTCGCCCTTTGGTCGCCGACGACGGTGTCACCGACGAGCGCGCAGTGTCGGGAGCAAGTATCTCCAGCTCATCGTCTGCGTCCGGCAGCGGCTCTACCGGCAAAACCAGCGAAGACCACTCACACGACAGCGACGGCGAGGATGACGATTAGATCAGCGGGTTTATTCCCTGGAGGCAGGTGATGGCAACAAAAACGATACTGGTAGTCGACGACGAAGCGTTGATTACCCAATCGCTCGAATACAGCTTCCGGCAAGAGGGATTCAAAGTATTAGTGGCTCAAGACGGCCAACAAGCACTAGATATTGTGGAGAAGGACAATCTCGACCTGGTTGTTCTGGACCTGATGCTGCCCGGCATGAATGGCTGGGAAGTCTGTCGCCGTATCCGCGCTAATAGCACGATCCCGATCATTATGCTTACCGCCCGCGGCGAGGAGATCGATCGTGTGCTGGGACTGGAAATCGGGGCGGACGATTATTTGCCCAAACCGTTCAGTTTCCGTGAATTGCTGGCCAGAGTACGGGCCATTTTTCGCCGGATGGACTTTGAAGGCACAAGCAAGAGCGACCGGCTACAAATTGGCGACGTAACCCTCGATCCGGCAGCGCACAAGGTGTCCAAAGAGGGCAAGGAATTGGCGCTCACCCAGAAGGAATACGATTTGTTGCGCGCGTTGATGTCTGAGGCTGGGCACGTGGTCAGCCGCTCCGAGCTTCTTAACCAGGTATGGGGAATAGATTGGATGGGCGACACCCGCACACTTGACGTCCACATTCGCTGGCTGCGAGAGAAGATCGAGGATGCGCCAGGCCAACCGCGTTACATCCAAACGGTGCGCGGAGTCGGATATCGTTTCTGCCGGTCCGAGGAGATCACGTGAAACGTTGGGGCGGGCTGAGGGGACGTTTACTCATCACCTACCTGTTGGTAATCGTGGTCGGTATGGGTGTGTTTGTGCTGCGCTATGGCTGGGTCAATCAGGACGCCCAGGTACGGGATACCCAACGCGAGGCCGAGGTACGGGCTTTCATCGTCGCCAATGCCGTACAGTCTGTCATTGAGTCGTACCGTGAAGGTGAGACTTCCTATCAGACCCTGTCGAGCCTGGCCGACCGGCTGGCCACCAGCGTCAACAGCCGGCTGACGATACTCGATAATCGAGGAATCCCCTTTTATGACAGCCAATTCGACGCCGGTCAGATCGAAAACCAGTGGCAGAAGCCCGAAGTCCAGGCTGCCCTGGTCAACAAACAGCAATACGACATCCGGGTCGAT
The DNA here is from genome assembly GCA_964529945.1 of uncultured Anaerolineales bacterium. GTDB lineage: Bacteria > Chloroflexota > Anaerolineae > 4572-78 > NAK82 > CAZHBM01. The sequence continues at coordinate 2,419 of CAZHBM010000156.1, forward strand.
CCTGCCAGCCAACAAGAGTATTTCTACACCGCCGCACCGGTGGTCCACGACGGGAACCTGGAGGCCATCGTACAGTTGGCCTTGCCGACGACCGCTCTGTGGGCCGGCGTGCGCCAGACCTGGCTGTCGCTGCTCGGCACCGCAGGACTGGTGATCCTGATAACGATTCTGGTTAGCGTCTGGTTGGCCAACACCATTCTTGAACCGGTAGGCAAATTGCGCCAGGCTGCGGCCCAGATCGCCAGTGGCAATCTGGAGCAACGGATCGCCTTGGGCCGCAGGGATGAACTGGCGGATCTGGCACAAGCCTTCAACACAATGGCCGCCCGCCTGCAGTACCTGATGCAGCAGCAGCGCGATTTCGTGGCCAACGCGTCACACGAACTGAGAACGCCGTTGACGACCATCCGTTTGCGCGTCGAGTCGCTATTGGGAGGCGCCCGCCAAAACCCCGAAGTCGCCAATCAGTTTTTGGCCGAGATCGAGAGCGAAGTGGACCGCCTCAGCAAGCTGGTGGACAACCTGCTGATATTGTCTCGGGTTGAGGCCGGGATCGACAACCTGACCTTTGCGCCGGTTGATATGACGCTGCTCATCAGAGAGACTCTGGACTCTTTCGTTCCCAGGGCCGAAGCGGCAGGCAGCCGGCTGACCGTCGACATGAGACCCGACCTGCCCCCGGTGCGGGCCGTGGCATCACAAATTCGCCAGGTAATGGACAACCTGCTCGAAAACGCTCTCAAGTATTCACACAGCGCAAGTGCGATCAACCTTTCGTGCCGGCGCTCCGGCGACCATCTGACCGTCTCCATCACCGATACAGGGCACGGCATCTCTTCTGCCGACCTGCCACACGTCTTCGAACGCTTCTACCGGGCCGACAAGTCACGGTCACGCTCCAGCGGCCAGGGAGGCACCGGGCTGGGCCTGTCGATCGCCCGATCGGTCATCACCGCCCACGGCGGCCACATCAGCATAGATAGCCAGGAGGGCAAAGGAACCACGGTTCGCTTCACCCTCCCGCTATACGATCCTAACACCCCGTCCGGCGCTACGTCAGCCGGCCACTAAGATTAGTGCACAGCGCAAGCCAGGCAGGGATCGTAGGATTGCACCACCCGCAGCGCCTCGACAGGTTGCGTGGCATCGCTGAGGGGCGCACCCTCCAACGATTTCTCCAGAGGCCCCGGCTGTCCGGACTGGTCACGGGGCGAACAGTTCCAGCAGGTAGGCGTGAGGATTTGGTAGTTGTCGATCTTTCCGCCAGCTATGCTCAGCCAGTGACCCAACGCCCCTCGGGGGGCCTCCGACAGACCGACACCTCGGGCGGAAGATGGAACGGCACGGCGAACGAATACCGGTGAGCCGGGCTCAAGTTGGTTCAGCCAATCCTGCATGGCATAGGCGATTTTTCTCGTTTCTAACGCCCTGGCTACGTGACGGTCCATGACCGACACGCCACGTCGATAGTCCCCGGCCATCCACATTCTGGCCAGCGGCCCTGTCTCATAGGGTACACCGTCGTAACGAGGTGCCTTGATCCACGAATAGGCATCGATTTTCCCGGCTTGAGGGACTGTCTCTCCCTGGGCAGGATTACGACCCGAGGTCCGGCTGTCGTACCAGGCGAACTCGGTCTCCTCCACGATCGACTGTAGATCAATCGTCTGCACCTCCTGTGAGGCCCCGGCCACGCGGCCTCGAGGCAATAACTTGGTAGTCCCGGCAGCGTCAAGATCGAACACGCCGAAAGCCAGCAAATTACCATAGCCGGTTCCAATGGCGTAATAGTCGGGATAGGCCTGTCCCAACAGCTCCACGTCGGGCAGGTAGGTATCATCAATGAAACTGATGATACCTGTCAGTTTGGAACGGAACCGGTCGATTCGGGCCTGATCGGGCACACAGGTAACCCCGCCATATTCATAAGCCACGGTATGCGGCAATCTTCCGCTGAAGATGGCTCCCATTTCGTGCGCCTGTCGACGTACCGCCAGAGCCTGCACGTAGTGATCGACCAAGGTCTGGTTTTCGGCCGGACTCAGCCGCAGGTCAACCGCGTAACCCGGTGTCCAGGGCGGCATTGCCGGCCCCTGCACATAGCTGAGAGCAGCCAAATGGTAGAAATGTAGGATGTGAGAGTGGATGAAATCGGCGCCCAAAATGAGGTTACGCAGCCGGCGCGCATTCGCCGGGACCTCTACGCCGGCTGCTGCCTCGATTGCGAGGGCTGAAGCCATCGCGTGACTTACCGGGCATACCCCACACACCCGTTGGGTGATGTGGATGGCGTCTCGAGGATCCTTTCCCTGAAGCAATATCTCAAACCCGCGAAAGAGCGTCCCGCTGCTACGAGCCGACTGAATGGTGCCCAACGTGTCGTCTCTTTCAACTGATACGCTGATGTGGCCCTCCACGCGGGTAACGGGGTCTATACTAATCGTCCTGGTCATTCTGGAATTCGAATCCTTTCCTAATTGGGCTTGCTGACAAACGGTAGATGGACTTTCGACGGCGAGGGGTCATCTATGGCAGTTGGTGGCGAGGCGGCAACGCAGCCAGCCGCATCGCCGACGTAATGGTCGTCATCATCGACCTCTCCGTGCAGCGGAAAGGCGGGGAAGCTCGGTTCGGTGCAGCCGATACACAGGCCGTTGGCGCCAATGCACCAATTCTCCCCATTGTTCCAGCCCCGCCAGTCACAGTCGGCGTGCGAGTGTTTGCCGCGACATCCCAGTTCCTCCAGACAGCGGTTTGCCTGTCCGAAGGATGAGGCCTCTTCCGACTCGCGCCTGGGGCAACGGGAGTGAATGACCTGTGATGGGTAATAATCTAAGGGGCGTCCGTAGCTATCCAGATCGGGAACGACGCCCCCTATCAGCGACGCTAACGTGCCGATGATCCAATCTGGATGTGCAGGACAGCCGGGCAGATTGACGACCGATCGCCCCAGAAAGTCCCCCAACGTCTGGACATCGGTGCCGCAGAACGCAGCCGGAATACCGCCAAACGCCGAACAGGTGCCCACAGCCACGATGTGGCTGGCGTTGGTCGCCAACCCTTGAACAGCCTCAACCATTGTCACCGGGTGACCGTCTTCTTCCCAAACGAAACAGTACTGACCGCCCTCTCCGGCCGGAACTGCGCCTTCGACGACCAGAATGTGCCCGCCGGCAGTGGCCGACGAACGGGCGGCGGTCACCGCCATTTCACCCGCCGACGCCATCAACGTGTTGTGGTACTTCAGGCTGACCGTGTCCAGCAACACCTGGTCAATCGTCGGGTTGACGGCGTTCAATAGGGATACGGAACAGCCGGAGCATGAGGCTCCGCTGAGCCACACCACCGCCGGATCAGAGGCCGCCGCCATGGCGGCCTCAATCTGCGACAGCGGCATGCGTCCCAAACCCAACGCGACTGCCGAAGCACCCAAGTATTTCAAAAAATCTCGGCGTGTTATTTCCATTCACGCGCCTCCTTCAGGTTCAAGTAATTCGGGCCGGAGCTACTGATCGCCGACCGCGACTCTCTTTCGCAGTTCGGTTCCCGCTTTGTGTCGTTGAGTCGATAGAGTCAGCAGACGATAGAAGATCAGGAACAGAACACTGGCCCCGGTGACGAAATACATCATCCGTACGGCCGGCAAGCCGGAATCGGAACCGATAACCACCGAGTGGAGCGTCACCAGCCCGTACATCAAGAAACTCAAGTAATGCAGCCGGCGCCAGTTGCGGGCACCGATGTACGAGCGTATGTAGAAGCTGATGGTCACGGCCAACCCCAGGTAGAAACCCACCTGGCCGGCGCCCACCCAAAGCGGTTGATAGGCAGAGGCAAAGGGATAGATCACGTTCGCCAGGTTGAAGTTGATGTAGCTGTCACCCATCAACACCAAGCCGTGAAGCCCGGCGAACACCAAGGTCAAGATCGACAAAAAACTGTGCAGTTGCATCGCCACGGGAGCCGGAACCACATTCTTGGCCAGTTTGGTGCTCAGTAACAGTCCCCAAGCCGTCACCGCCCATAGCAGCACATAACCGACCAAGCCGGCGGCACGCGAGGCGTACCAGTAGGCGGGCGTGGCGGCGGCAACCGACAGGCCCATCGTTTGGGTCTGAGACCGCAAGAAACTTGAGAGCGTCTGGAAGGCAGGCAGCGTTCCACCAAGAGCCTTGGTCTCGAATAGTATCGGCAAGACCATGCCCGCCAAAACCGTTCCGATTGCGACCAGCAATCCCAAGAATACGCCGTACAAGACAGTCCGTAATGCCCGATAGGCAGATTTAGCACTCGATTGTGTTGTCATTGTCTATTATCCTCCTGATATTGACTCCAACCGCTGGTGGTGCGAATCTCGCGACTCTTGGTCACGATGAGTCCCTCCACCTTGGGCAGTCTCTCCAACCACATCAAAGCCGGCTCCACGCCCAGGATAAGGGCCACCTTGGCCAACACCTCGGCGATTGACACTCTGGCGGCGATAATGGACACGGACACTGCATCCGTATTCGCCGGCCGGCCGGTACGCGGATCGATCAGGTGGTGCACCCAATCCTCTCCCTGGCGCCAGCGGCGCCGGGAGATGGTCGACGTCGCGACCGCCTTTTCATGAACCTGGATACGGTCCACCTCTCCCGAATCGTCGAACGGATCGATCAGACCGATCGACCACCCGCTGCGACCGGGCGGTGTGCCGAAGGCATACAGATCGCCGCCGGCGTTGACCAGAAAAGGGTGCAAGCCCGCTATCCAGTCGCTGGCCCGGTCCACGGTCCAACCCTTGCCGATTCCACCCAGGTCCAGTTCGACCTGGTCCGGCTTGCTGACCGTGTGTTGGTGCCGGTCCAGCGTGATGCTTCGATATCCCAAATAACCAGGTGCCGGCGCATCCTGCCGCCGATTGGTCACTTTCCGGCGGGCGACCAACTCAAAACTCTGGTTGTAACCGACCGCCTTCAGCGCCGGCAGGACAGTCGGATCGAAAAGGCCGTTGGTGGCCTGCGCCGCCCAGACCGCCATCTCAATCGTTCCAAACAACAGGTGACTGACCTGCGTCCCTGAGGTTCCGGCACGGTTCAACCGGCTGAGCTCGCTATCCTCCAGGAAACGGCTCATGTGCGTCTCGGCACGCCGGAACATATTTTCAACGCCATCCAACAACTTCGCCGGAGGGTCACCGGCCGGGACTGCGTACAACTGGACTTCCACCCGAGTGTTCATGGCGCGAAAACAGAGGCCGTGCCATCCTTCAGACATTACCGTCACTACGAGCCTCCAGATTTGCTGCTTCCACCGCCACCGCCACCACTGCTGCTGCTTTTGGACGATTTGGAGGACGATGACGGCGCAGGCGGCGGAGGAGGAGGCGGGGGAGGCGCCGGCAACTCGGGTAAGGGAGCCAAGGTCGGCATAGGCGCTACTTGTGGCAGGACGACTGTGCCCTCAGCGCCGGATACGGTCGCACTGTGCCCATCGTCGTCATCACGTTCGCCCTCGTTTTCTCTTTCTTCCAGCCAGGACAACGGTTTCAGTGTAGGTACCGGCGACAGATCAGCCAGTGGCTCCAAAGTAGGCCACGGCGTCGGCGAGGGCAACGGCGTTGCCGTCGGCGTCCAGGTAGGCTCGGGGGTCGGGCTGTCCGCGACTTGACTCTCGGCATTGACAGCCTCCTGCTTTCCGATCAAGTCCCAGGCCACTACCATTCCCAACAGGCTGATACCGGCCAACGCGGTTCTGAGGCCGGCGCCCACGCCGCTCTGGCGCTTCTTAGCGTTCGCACCTGGTCTAGTCGTCATCGTGGTCCTCCCGTTCGTGATCCTCGTGATCCTCGTGATCGTCTTCGTGCTCGTCGTCGTGACTGTCGTCGTTGCCGTTGTGGGAACCG
>CAZHBM010000157.1:0-8300 GCA_964529945.1 uncultured Anaerolineales bacterium
CGTCGCTTGATTGCCACGGGTGGTGTAAAAACGCTCTGTTGTAAAAATCCTGCTGAACTGGGGGTGGAGGATTCGAACCTCCACATACGGATCCAGAGTCCGCTGTCCTACCGTTAGACGATCCCCCATTGCTTAGGACTCTGGATGTTACTGCCGGACATTATAACCTGGATCGGTCAGGGTGGCAAATTTTGTGCATTTCGCGGGCGTGTCCCAGATTTTTTGTTGCAGGAATTGGACCGCGCAAGACTTGGCTGCGAAGTCAGCCAGTGAGAGACCGCTCGCACAATATTTAGGGAAGCGCATAGAATCAGGTAGTATTATTATTTTTGTGGGTGGAGGACCCGCCACCCACAAAAATAATAATCAGATCAAGCCGAACGCCGACTCTTCTGGCCGTCCACCAAGAATATGGGACACATCCGCATTTCGCGAGGCTCTTCCGGCCCTGCACGGGGAACAATTCTGGCGATCACCACCCTCGCCAAGGGAAGCGGTGGCTAGAGGGAAAGAAATGACTCGCACAGGGATACAATTTGCGGGTATTTCCGCCTCGAGGTCGGGTCGTTCATGCCGCAATTGCACAGGGATTGGATGTTGGTGTCGCACGACAGCGCCGCTTTGACACTGGTCTTGACTTTCATGAATGGCTTTGCCTCTCGATCTGGGTGTCTGGCGAGATTCTCCAAGAGTGCTATTTGGCGACTGTGGGCAGGGTAAAATAGAAGGTGCTGCCCTGGCCTGGTTGGCTCTCCAGGCCGACCCGCCCGTCCAGCTTCTCAATAATACGACGAACGATGGAAAGGCCCAAACCGTGGCCCTTGGTATTGGCCTGCTTGAGACGGGTGAAAGGCGTAAAAAGCCTCTCCTGGTCGGCCGGGCTGAGACCGGGGCCGTTATCCCGAATCCAAAAGATGGCCACGTCGTCGTCCAGCTTGTGAGCACCCAACTCGACCTGCGGCGGCTGCCCGCTGTACTTGATGGCGTTGCTCAAATAGTTGACCCACACCTCCTCGATCCACGGGGCGTAACCGAAGGCCACGGGCCAGCTCTGCGGCTGGGTAATCTGGGCGTCATATTGCTCGATCATGGGCGCCAGGCGGGCCAGGGCCTCGGCCACCAGGCGCTTCATATCCAGTGGCTCGACCATGCCAATGTCCATTTGCCGCACGCCGGCCAGGAGCAACAAGCCCTCGATAATCACGTTCATCTTATGGGCGTTCTGGACGATCATGTGTATGAATTGGCGCGTGTCTTCATCGGTTTCCTCGCCGGCACACTCCTGTTGGAGCAGCTCGCCGAAGGCCAACACGTTGGTCAGTGGGCTCTTTAAGTCGTGGGCGACGGTGTGCGAGAAGGCATCCAACTCCTCGTTGCGCGCCTTGAGGTCCAGGGCATCCTGACGCGCCTGTTTGTATAGCTGGGCATTCGTGATGGCGGTGGCCGCCGTCGGCGCCAACAGCTCGAGTAGTTGCAGGTCGGTCGGTTGGAAATAGTCCACAGGGGCGGCCATCGCCTGCAGCACGCCGATTACGCCGGTGGTAATGCGCAGCGGGACGCTGAGTATCGACCGGTGCGCCGACCTCGTCTTGGCGCTCACGTTGGGGTGGTGGCGTTTGTCGGCCTGGACGTCGGGCACGATCAGGCTCTTGCCGCCGCTGGCTACCCAGCCGGCAATGCCCTGTTTGGGCTTAAGGCGCCAACCGAGGACTGCCTCCCGGCCGGGGCCGATGGCGTGCTGGCAGACCAGCTCGCCGCTGGCCGCGTCGAACAGCCAGACGGAACACAGGTCGACGCCCAGCAGGCGGCGGGTCTCCTCGAGAAAGGCATCCAGCACGTCTTCCAGGGTCAGGCTGGAGATCAACGCCTGGCTGGCGCGATTGAGGAGGGCCAACTCGCGGTTACGGGCCTTGATTACCTTTTCAACGCGCTGGCGCTCGATGGCGTAGCGAAGCGCCCGGGCCAGCAGATTGCCATTGACATCGCCTTTAATCAGGTAGTCCTGCGCACCGGCGCGCACGGCCTTGACGGCCATTGTGTCGTCGTCGGTGGCGGTCAACACCACGATGGGGATGTCGGGCGCCGCCTTATGGGTACTGGCGAAGGTGTCCAGGCCGTCGCTGTCAGGCAGGGAAAGGTCGAGCAGGATGGCGTCGTACGGTTGGCTGTCGAGTTGCTTGACGGCCACCTTCAGGTTGTCGACCCATTTGACGGTGAAGATCGGCATCTGGCCTTCTTTGTCACGCTGTGATACGGATGTCAACATATGGGTCATGGTGCCGGCCACACTGCGGTTGTCTTCGACCAGCAATATTTTGATTTCCTCGGTTGCCATGTGCACGACTCCCAACAATCCAACAGATTGTCAATTGTGAGCGGCCGGTACGGAATACCACTTGACCGAAAGCGCCTTCTGTGGCAAGATAGCACAACCCTAGCAATGTTGCTTTCGGCAAATGCACCTGCTTGCGTTGGCACAATCGATTCTGCCGCCACAGGCAGATGAGTTCCTCTCTGACCCGGCCCGGCCCACTGTCTGGTTTCAGTATACCATGCAGCGCTGTGAACCTGAAATAGTATTTAGGTAAGGGGGGTGCCGGCACCTGGGGCTTTATCCTGGTTTTTGGGAAGAAGGAGGCTTTTGCGTTCGTGCCTGATACAGAAAAAATCCAGCGTAATTTTGGTTTTAGCACGCGCCAGTTGCACGCCGGGCAGAGTCCCGAGCCGACCACCGGATCGTGTGCAGTTCCGATTTATCAAACCACGTCGTATGCCTTTCGCGACACCGACCACGCTGCTCGGCTGTTTGCCCTGGAAGAGGAAGGCAACATCTACACCCGCATCGGCAACCCGACCACGGAGGTATTCGAGCGGCGTGTGGCCAGCCTGGAGGGCGGGGTGGGTGCGTTGGCGGCCAGCTCCGGCCACGCGGCGCAAATGATGACCGTATTGGCGCTGTGCCAGCAGGGCGATCACATCGTCTCGGCCTCGACGTTGTACGGCGGCACGCACAACCAGTTCAAGCACACGTTGGGCCGGCTGGGCATCGAGGTGACGTTCGTTGATCCCGGCCGGCCGGAGAATTTCCGGCGTGCCATCCGGCCCAACACCAAGATTCTTTACGGGGAGACACTGGGCAACCCGCGCATCAACGTTTTTCCGCTGGAAGAGGTGGCGGCTATGGCCGGCGAGTACGGCATCCCGTTGGTGATCGACAACACATTTGCCACGCCTTACCTGTGCCGGCCGTTCGAGTGGGGGGCCAACATCGTCGTTCACTCAGCCACCAAGCTGATCGGTGGGCACGGGACGACGATCGGCGGTGTCATCGTCGACGGCGGCAATTTCGATTGGGCGGCCAGCGGGCGTTTCCCAGACTTCACCCAACCCGACGAGAGTTATCACGGCCTGGTTTTCGCCGACCTGGGCGCGCCGGCATTCATTACCAAAGCCCGAGTTCAGGTTCTGCGCGACGTGGGCGCCTGCCAGGCACCCATCAACGCCTGGCTGCTGTTGCAGGGGCTGGAGACACTGAGTTTGCGGGTGGATCGTCACGTGGCCAACGCGTTGGCCGTGGCCGAGTTTCTGGAATCGCACCCGCAGGTGGCCGGAGTGAGTTATCCCAGCCTGCCTTCCCACCCAGATCATGCGGCGGCCAAAAAGTACGTTCCCAAGGGGGCCGGCGCCATTATGGGGTTCGACATCAAGGGCGGGCTGGAGGCCGGGCGACGTTTCATCAACCGGTTGCAGTTGTTTACCCACCTGGCCAACATCGGCGATGCCAAGAGCCTGGCGATTCACCCGGCCAGCACCACGCACGCCCAGTTGACCCCGGACGAGCTCGAACGGGCCGGGGTGACGCCCGACTTCATCCGGTTGAGCATTGGACTGGAGGATGTAGAAGACCTCACGTGGGATCTGGATCAGGCTCTGACGGGAGCATAGGCTGAATGGCAACAACAGACAGGACCAAGTCGGTCGGCATTGTCGAACGCAAATATTACCAATACGGCAAAGACAGAACGATGCCTCTGGACAGTGGCGAAGTACTTGGGCCGATTACGCTTGCCTACGAAACCTATGGCGAGTTGAACGAGGACCGCAGCAACGCCATCCTCATCTGCCACGCACTGACGGGCGATGCACACGCAGCCGGTTACCATTCGCCGGACGACGACAAGCCGGGCTGGTGGGACGATTGCATCGGGCCGGGCAAGGCTTTCGATACAGATCGTTATTTCGTCATCTGCTCGAACGTGATCGGTGGTTGCCAGGGCTCGACCGGGCCAAGCTCCGTTGATCCACAAAGCGGAAAGCCGTATGGGCTGAGTTTCCCGGTGGTCACGATTGGGGATATGGTGCGCGCCCAAAGCTATCTACTCGACTTCTTGGGCATCGACAAGCTGTTGACCGTGGCCGGTGGCAGTATGGGCGGCATGCAGGTATTGCAGTGGACGGTGGGCTATCCCGACCGCGTGCGCAGTGCCATGCCTCTGGCGACGACCGCCCGTCACTCGCCGATGCTGATCGCATTCAGCGAGGTGGGGCGCCAGGCGATATACGCCGACCCGCACTGGAATCGGGGCGATTACTACGACGGCCCCTTGCCGACCGTCGGGCTGGCGCTGGCGCGGATGATCGGCAACATCACCTATCTGAGCGAACAGTCTATGCAGCAAAAGTTCGGCCGGCGCCTGCAGCGCGAGCGCTTCGGCTACGATTTCGACACCGATTTTGAGGTTGAGAACTATCTGCATTATAAAGGAAACCAGTTCACGTCGCGCTTCGATGCCAACAGTTACCTGTACGTGACCAAGGCGCTGGACTATTTCGACCTGGGGCGCAGGCACGGCGGCCTGCCGGCGGCTTTCAATCGCAGCGCCGACGTGATGTATCTGGTGGTATCCTTTACGTCCGATTGGCTGTATCCGACCTATCATTCGAAGGAATTGGTCAGCGCCCTGACGGCGGTAGGCGCCGACGTCACTTACTGCAACCTGAAATCTACCTGGGGGCACGACGCATTTTTCCTCGAGGTAGATACGCTGAGTATGCTGATCAGCAACTTTTTGGACCGGGTGGTCGACGAACACGGTATCCGTTTATCGCCCAGAGGTGAAATCGAACCGCCGGAGGACTTTTCGCTGCCGGACGATACCCGTGAAGGTGGAATGTGAGCGAGGAGAATACGTCATCGACCAATTCATTGCGGCCCGACCTGCTGGCGATTTCCGAGCTCATTCAGCCTGAGGAAAAAGTCTTGGACCTGGGCTGCGGCGACGGCTCACTGCTGCGCTACCTGATCGACACGCGCCACGTTAGGGGACGCGGTGTTGAACTGAGCGAGGCCGGTGTGTTCGCCTGTGTCAGCAAGGGGCTGAGTGTGCGCCAGGGAAACCTTCACGAAGGCCTGGGGGACTATCCCAACAGTTCCTTCGACACGGTGGTTTTGAGCCAGACGCTGCCGTTCCTCAACGACCCGGAGTTTATCGTTCGCGAAGAGCGATTGTGGGTTTTGCCAATTGGGGGAACTGGCATTGTCGACTGAGCCTTCTATTGACCGGACGTTTCCCGATGGCGGCCGACCTACCCCAGCCATGGTACCAGCCGCCGCGCGTACGACCGCTGACCGTTCGGGACTTTGGTGACTTCTGCGCCAAGCATGGATTTCGCATTACCGGCCAGATATACCTACAGGGTGCCCGGCACATCCCCGTCCGCCTCGACAAAAACCTGCGGGCGACGACAGCCATATTTGAGTTAAGATAGGAAGCGGCTTAACTTGGGACGCTACGATAGCGATCCGTCGAAGGCCCAACATGCGTTTGTTCTTGGACCACGGTCCACCCTCAGCCTGTGGGTGCAGTTGGTATTGGTGTCGGTGGGGTTGATCCTGCTGACGGCGACGCTGATCGGGCTGCCGGCGATCTGGCTGACCGGCAGCCACCTCGACCGGCGGGCGTGGGCGCAACTGGATCAAGGCAGCCGCGCCTCGCGCGCCCTGTACGCTGCCCGCTGGAGTGAACTGGTAAGCCTCAGTTCATTGACCGCCCAACGCCCCAACCTGCACAGCCTGCTGATCGCCGGCGACGAAACCTCCCTGGAAAGCTATTTGAACACGCTTCGGACCGGGGCCAACGTAGACGCCCTTTTTATATGTGACTCGTCGGACCACGTTGTGGCCGCCGCCGGCGTGTCGCTTTTTGGCCCGATGTGCCCGCAAGACGACGGCCACAATCCCCTGGTGCTGACCGCCGGTACAACGCCCGAGCTGTGGCTGGTTGCCAGCCATTGGCTGGACGAGAGCCCGGTGCCCGAGTACCGGACACTGGTGGCGCGCCGCCTGGCGGGCGAGTTTGTGGCCCAGATGCGGACGCAGACCGGTCTGGAGCAGACGCTGTTCTCCGGCGACCAGATACTGGTCACCAGTTATGCCGGCGGCATTGGCGTGTGGCGAGACGCCGAGCGGCGTCTTGTTTCGGCCCCTGCAGACGGAGACGGCTCGCGCCGCAGCACGTTCACTGTGGACGGCGTGCCGTTTTTGGCTACCCGCTTCACCCTCGGTGAGCCGGGCATCCAGGTGGAAGTCTCGCTGCCGGTGGCCGACATCGAAGCCGCCAAGCGCAGATTGACGGCTACCTTGCTGGGGACCATGATCGGGGTCAGCCTGTTGGGGTCGGCGCTGGGCGTGCTCCTGGCCCGGCGCACGGGCCGTCCGTTGGCCAGAGTGGCCGACCGCGCGGCAACCTTGAGCGAGGGCAATCTAGACGCTCCCATCCGGGTCGAGACGCGAATCCGCGAGGTGGCCAAGCTGGAGCTGGCGCTGGAAAGCGCCCGGGTCAAGCTGGGCGCGGCCTGGGGCGAATTGGAGCAGGAGCGCGACTGGATCAATCACCTGCTCGAATCGATCGTGGAAGGCATCGTCACTTTGGACAGCAACGGGCGCATCACCTATTTCAGCCGCGGCGCAGCCCGCATTACGGGCTGGCGGCGCAGCGACGTGTTGGGCCGGTCGTGCGATGAAGTATTCCAGTTGAGCGAGGGCGAGGGCAGCTTCAGCCAGTTCATTCCCGCGCCCGGCAAACGGCACAAGATGACGGTCCGCCTGGCCAACGGCGACCAGGCCATTCTGGCGATCACCGGCGCCCGGCTGATCCCGCCCGAGTCGGGCGATGCCCGGGTGGCGCTGGTCTTTCGCGACGTGAGCGAGGAGGAGGCCGTCCATCGGCTTCTGGGCGGGTTCCTGGCCAACATTGCCCACGAGTTCCGCACGCCGCTGTCATCGCTGGCGGCTTCAATCGAGCTGCTGATGGACCAGGCGCCGGATCTCAGTCAAGCCGAATCGCAAGAACTATTGGATTCGCTGCACCTGGGCGTGGTCGGATTGCAGACGTTGGTCGACAACCTGCTGGAGAGTGCCAGCATCGAGGCCGGCCATTTCCGGGTGTTCCCATGTGTAACCGAGATTGAGCCCATTGTGGCCGAGGCGACGGCCTCAATTCGGCCCTTGCTCGACAAACGCCGCCAGCGGCTCTCGGTCGATTTGCCGGCCTCTTTGCCCAAGGTTAAGGCCGACCCGCGGCGAACGGTACAGGTCTTGGTCAATCTGCTTTTTAACGCCAACAAGTACAGCCCGGATGGAGCCGAGATTGTGGTCAGCGTGCGGGCCGGCGACAGGTGGATGCACATCTCGGTGCTGGATGAAGGGCCGGGCGTTCCGGTTGAATATCGCCGCAATCTGTTCCGGCGGTTTATGCACTCTTTGTCCGAACACCGCTACTCCCAGTACGGCGCCGGGTTGGGGCTGTCGGTGGTCAAGGCCATCATTGAGGCATTGGGCGGCGAGGTGGGCATCTCCGACCGGGCCAACGGCGGCTCGGCCTTCTGGTTCACTTTGCCCGTGGAAGGTGCTGAATGAAAGCTCTGGTAGTCGATGACGATCGCGTCCTGGCCGACGTGGTCGCTTTTGCACTGCGGCGGGAAGGCTTCGATGTCATCCAGGCGCACGACGGGCAGGCGGCGCTGGAAAGATGGGCTGCCGATCAGCCCGACCTGATTGTCCTGGATGTGAACCTGCCCAAAGTCGACGGCTTCGAGGTCTGTCGCCGGGTGCGCGAACGGTCCGACACGCCGATCATCATGCTGACGGTCAGGGGCGATGAAGACGACGTGGTCCAAGGGTTGGGCCTGGGCGCCGACGACTACATCGCCAAGCCGTTCAGCCCGCGGGAGGTGGTGGCCCGCGCCCATGCGGTTCTGCGGCGGGCTGGCAAGGCCGTCCCGCCTCCCTTTCGCCAGGT
>CAZHBM010000158.1:0-8284 GCA_964529945.1 uncultured Anaerolineales bacterium
GGGCTATGAGGTGCTGGGCATGGTGCGCCGGTCGAGCACGGTCAACTTCGATCGAATTCGCTCTTTCCAGGACCAAATCACCATCGTCCCCGGCGACCTGCTCGACCAGATGTCGCTGCTTGACATTTTGCGCGAGCACCGTCCCCAGGAAGTCTACAACCTGGCGGCCCAGTCCTTTGTGCCCACCTCGTGGCGCCAACCGGTGCTTACGGGTGAATTTACCGCCTTGGGGGTCACCCGGGTACTGGAAGCCATCCGCATCGTGGATCCAGAAATCAAATATTATCAGGCATCGAGCAGCGAAATGTTTGGTAAGGTGCGCGAAGTGCCCCAGACGGAGGAAACGCCGTTTTACCCGCGCAGCCCGTACGGGGTGGCCAAGGTGTACGGGCACTGGATAACCGTCAACTATCGAGAGAGCTACGATCTGTTCGCCTGTTCCGGCATCCTGTTCAACCACGAAAGCCCGCGCCGCGGGCTGGAATTTGTGACTCACAAAGTCACTTATGGCGCCGCCCGCATCAAGCTCGAACTCGATCACGAGCTGCGGCTGGGAAATTTGAACTCGCGCCGGGATTGGGGATTTGCCGGTGACTACGTCAAGGCAATGTGGCTGATGCTGCAGCAGGATGAGCCGGACGATTACGTGATCGCAACCGGTGAGACCCACTCAGTTCAGGAGTTGTGTGAGGTCGCCTTCGGCCACCTGGGTTTGGATTGGCAAGACTATGTAGTCACCGATCCCAAATTCCTGCGCCCGGCCGAGGTCGACCTGTTGGTCGGCGACTCCAGCAAGGCCCAGTCCAGGTTGGGTTGGGAGCCTACCGTCAGCTTCGAGCAGCTAATTGAGATGATGGTTGAAGAAGACATGCGGGCTCTCCAGGGAGAGCAGGGGTGATCAGCGGTGCCCGGGAGCGCGACGATTCCACCTCGCAACAGGTGGAGGAATCCGACAGCCGTCCGGACGTGATCGATACGCACTGTCACCTGGATTTTCCGCAGTTCGACCCAGACCGGAACGCAGTACTTCAACGCGCGGCCGAGGCCGGCGTGGTAAACATCGTCAACCCCGGCACGGACATCGATTCCAGCCGGCGCGCCGTCCGGCTGGCGGAGCAATCTCCGCAGGTATACGCCGCCGCCGGCATCCATCCCCACGACGCCGCCAGCCTGGATTCCGGCACACTGGCCGAGTTGAGGCAGTTGGCGGCCCATCCCAGAGTGGTTGCCATCGGCGAGATTGGCCTGGACTACTACCGGGACCTGTCGCCGCGGGCGCAACAAAGGCGGGCATTCGAACAGCAACTGGCGCTCGCCCAAGACACGGACCTGCCGGTGATCGTCCACCAACGCGAGGCAGCCGACGATGTGATGGCCATCCTGCGCGACTGGGCGGACGACAACCACCCCGGCTGCGTGCTGCACGCCTTTTCAGGCGACCGGGCAATGGCAGACGAGGCGATTTCACTGGGCTTCTGGCTGGGTATCGGCGGTCCCCTGACGTTCAAGAATGCGCGACGGCTGCCTGAAATGATCCCGCATCTGCCTGTCGACCGCCTACTAATCGAGACCGACGCGCCCTACCTGGCTCCCCATCCTCATCGCGGCAAACGAAATGAGCCGGCCTTCGTTTTCTTGGTGCTGCAACGATTGGCGGAACTGCTTGAATTGCCGGTCAGGACAGTGGCGCAGGCAACGACCGCTGCGGCTTGTGACCTGTTCAGGCTGCCACAGCCGGGTGGTTACGCCTGAGGTATTGGGTGACTTACGATGGATTTGTCCATTGTCATCGTCAACTGGAACGTACGCGACCTGCTGCGCCAGTGCCTGTGCTCGATAGAGGCCAGTTGGGCGGCAGCCGAATCGCCCGCGTCCCTACTGGCTGCAAATTGTGAGACTATCGTGGTGGACAGTGCCTCCGAAGATGGCAGCGCTGCAATGGTACGCGATGAATTTCCCAACGTCCTTTTGATTGCCTCCGATGAAAACCTGGGATATGCCCGCGGCAACAACCTGGGCTTGGGTCGCGCCACAGGCGAATACCTGCTGGTGCTTAATCCGGACACGGAGATAGTCGCCGACGGCCTGCCGGCCATGTTGAATTACTTGAGGAGTCACGACCGTGCAGGAGCCATCGGTCCCCAACTGCGTTATCCCGACGGGTCTCTCCAGTCTTCCCGGAGACGCTTTCCCACGCCGGCGACCGCATTCTGGGAGAGCACTTTGCTCCAGCAGTGGTTCCCCGACAATCGTTTTGCCCGTCGCTATCACGTGCAGGACCGGCCGGCGGACGAGGTGCAGGCGGTCGATTGGGTGGTAGGCGCGGCGCTGATGATGCGCCGGTCCGCCTGGGAGCAGACAGGTCCCTTTGACGAAAGCTTTTTCATGTACTTCGAGGAGTTGGATTGGTGCCGGCGCTGTCGAGGGCTGGGGTGGGAGATAGACTACCTACCCTTGGCCTGTGTCGTTCACCACGAAGGAAAGAGCAGCCAGCAGGTGCCGGCCGAGCGCACCATACGCTTCCAGAGCAGCAAGCTGCGTTACTTCGACAAATATTACGGCCGGCTCACGGCAACGCTGATCCGGCTGTTTCTGCTGGCAACCTTTGGCTTTCAACTGCTCGAGGAAGCTATCAAGTGGCTGCTGGGCCACAAGCGGGCCTTGCGCCGGCAACGTGTGGCCGCCTACGGCAAGGTGCTGCGGTCCGGCCTGCCCATACCCCGGAAAGGATGAGACAGGCGATATGAAACTGTGCTTCCTGACCGGTGAATACCCGCCGATGCAGGGCGGCGTGGCCGACCACACAGCCCACCTGGCCCACGCGCTGTCGCAGATGGACTGTGAAGTCTGCATCCTGACCAGCACCAGGGCAGCGGCTGCTGAAACCGGTGGACCCGTGCGAGTCTTTCCCATCATTACCAATTGGGGTATCGGCTGCTGGCAACAAATTGAACTTTTTCTGGCCGCCGAGCAGCCCGACGTTTTGCACATCCAGTACCAGGCCGCTGCGTTTGACCTGGCCGGATGGATCAATTGGCTGCCCGGTTGGTTGAGATTTTTGTCTTCCCTGCGTCTGGCCGGGCGGCGCCCCTTGCTGGCCGTCACCTACCACGACCTTAGGATCCCCTACTTGTTCCCCAAGGCCGGCCGGTTGCGCTGGCGGGCGGTGCTTGCCCTGGGAAAGCAGGCCGACGTGATCATAACCACCAACGCCGAGGATGAGTCGGTTCTGGATGGGTATCCGTGGTCAAAAGGGCGGCTGTATCGCATCCCCTTGGGCAGCAATGTTGAAATGCAACCGCCGGAAGATTACAACCGGCAGGTCTGGCGGGCACGACTGGGCGTCGCTGACGACGATTTCCTGCTGGCCTATTTCGGCTTCCTCAACGACAGCAAAGGCGGCCAAGAACTGGTCTTGGCGCTGCAGCGACTGGTGGAACAGGGCTACCCGGCCAGGCTGCTGATGATCGGCGGGCAGACGGGTGACGTCGACCCCACCAACCAGGCTTATGCCAACCAGGTACACGCCATTATCGAGCAGCATGACCTGGCCGAACGGGTGCTGTGGACCGGGCACGTGTCGCCGGCGGAGGTCTCCGCTCACCTGCTGGCGACCGACGCATGCGTAATGCTCTATCGAGACGGCGTGTCCTTCCGCCGAACGACCTTGATTTCTGCTCTGCGGCACGGATGCCCGACCGTCACTACGGCGCCGGCGGTGCCCTTGCCCGAAGTGGTGGACGGCGGCAATATGCTCCTCGTCCCGCCCCAGGACGTGGCCGCTGCAGCGGCAGCCGTCGCCCGGTTGATCGACGACGCCAATCTGCGGCAGCGACTTTCCAAAGGGGCCGTTACACTGGGCAAATCCTTCGACTGGGGCCAGATCGCCGCCCGCACCCGTCAGGCCTACGGGCAGCACGGGGTTTAAGATCGATGAGTTGGTTTAAGTTCGGCAGCCGGTGGCAATTCGCCAAGACCTTTATTTTGGTCGCCTTTGTGGTACTGGGCAGCCTGTACAGCCTGGTGACTCCCATTTTTGAGGCATCGGACGAACGCTGGCACTATCCGGTCGTGGACTACATCGCCCACCATTTTGACCTGCCGGTACAGGACCCGGACCACCCTGCCGCCTGGCACCAAGAAGGCAGCCAGCCGCCGCTGTATTACATGCTGGCCTCGGTCGTGACTCTTGGCGTGGGCGCCGGCGATCTTGCCGAGTGGCAACAGCCTAATCCCCACGCCATCGTCGGCCTTCCACTGGAAGTCGGCAACAAAAACATGATGATCCATTCGGCGCGCGAAAACTGGCCCTGGCATGGTACCGCGCTGGCCGTGCACCTGATACGCCTGCTGTCGGTGCTGCTGGGCGCGGCCACCGTCTGGCTGACCTGGTCCATCGCCGAGTTGGTTTGCCCCAATGTGGCCTGGGTGCCGGTCTTGGCCGCCGCCCTGACAGCCTTCAACCCGATGTTCATCTTCATTTCCGCCTCGGTCAACAACGACAACCTGGCGGCCCCCCTCGCGGCAGCAATCATTCTTCTGCTGCTGCGCATTTCCAGGCGGCCACAAGGCCAGAACCTGCGCGACGGGCTGTGGTTAGGATTGCTGCTGGCACTGGGCGCCCTGACCAAGCTGAGTGTGTTGGCAGTGGCTCCGCTGGTGGTGGCGGTGCTCACCTGGGATGCAGCCCGGCGCCGCCGCTGGTCTGTCTGGGCGCTGAATGGCCTGATTATGGCCGCCATCGTCCTTGTCGTCGCCGGCTGGTGGTATTGGCGCAACTGGACCCTATATGGCGACCCAACCGGCATCAGCCGCATGCTCGACCTGGCCGGCCGGCGACACGAGCCATTTACTCTGGCCCGGTTGTGGGCCGAGTTCCAGGGTTTGCGCATCTCCTATTGGGCGCAGTTTGGCGCCCTGAACATCCTGGTCAGCGACTGGATATATACCGTGCTCGACGTCTTGACGGCACTGGGTCTGCTAGGGGGTCTGTTGGGCCTGGCAGCCTGTTGGCTCAAGGCCGGTTCGGCGGCTTTCAAGTCTTTTTTGAGCAAACGTTGCCTGGCCGAACCTTTTGGGCTGGGGCTGTTGTTGATTTGGATCGGCCTGGTGTTAATTTCCTTGCTGCGCTGGACAACTCAAACTTACGCGACCCAAGGCCGGCTTATGTTTGTGGCTATCGCCGGCATCTCGACCGTCCTGGCAATGGGTTTGTTGACCTGGTCGCCGCCGCGGCTGCGGTCAGCGGTGACCGGCGCCGTTGGGGGCGGGCTGCTTGCCTTGGCGGCGCTGGTGCCATTTGTCTTCATCGCGCCCGCGTACGCGCCGCCCCCCTTGCTAACCCGCGCCGACCTGCCGGCCGACATGCAGACGGTCAATTGGGACATCGACGGTAAAATGCGCCTCGTCGGCTATCGACTGGCCCTCGAGCCGCCCAACGACACGCCGCCGACCGTCCGGCCGGCCGAATCGCTGCCGATCACCATCTACTGGCAGGCACTGGCCCCAATGGAGGAAGATTACAGCGTATTCGTCCATTTGCTGGGCCGGGAACGTGCGGTAGTCGGCCAGGTCAATACTTATCCCGGCTTGGGCGCCTGGCCGACCTCTAAGTTGCAGGTGGGTGACATTGTGGCCGACACCTATCACGTGCCGGTCGCGGCCGACGCGCAGGCACCAACACTGTTGCGCGTGCACGCCGGCCTGTATCGTTACAGCGAGCCCGGCCGGCCGGCGCTGCCGGCCGCCACAGCCGAGGGGACTCCGGTTGAGCCCTGGTTAACAACGGTGCGCCTGATTCCCTGGGTATGGCCGCCAGCCGACCCGACCCACCCCACGGCGGTGCGCTTCGGCGATAACATCTTCTTGGCCGGCTATGACCTCGAGACAGATGGTGATGCACGCACCTTGACACTGTACTGGCAGCCGGACGCGCGACCGGCCGCTGACTATACCGTCTTCGTGCAATTGTGGACCGGCGAGCAACAGGTGGCCGGCTTCGACAGCCAGCCGGTGTACGGCTATTATCCCACCAACTGGTGGACCGCCGGAGAGACCATTGTCGACCAGCACTCGCTGGCCCTTGATCCGGCCAGCCCAGCCGGCGGGCAGTTGCGGGTCGGCCTGTACGCGTTGGATACGGGGGCGCGGCTGCCGGCAATAGGACCGGAAGGGCCACTGCCCGACAACGCACTGGTCATCGAACTGGAGAACTAATCAATTCAGAATGAGGGATAGATTGAGAAAAGACGGTCCAGGCAGCCCACGGCACCCGCGTTTAGATTGGGATCGAACGATTGCCGGCGCTGCACTGCTGCTGGCCTTTGCCTTGCGATTGTACCATTTGGCCGCCCAGTCTCTATGGGAAGACGAAATCTTTACCGTTACCCAGGTGGTGCTGCCGTTTCAACAACTAATACATTGGACAGCCGGCGACATTCACCCACCCGGCTATTACGTTCTGCTAGGGCTTTTCGCTCGCCTGGGCGGCTGGTGGTTATGGGTGCCCTCGGCCCAAACAGACTGGTTGTGGCGCCTGCCTTCCGTCCTGTTGGGAACTGCGGCCGTCGCTCTGACCTTCCGGCTGGGCCGGGAATTGATGGGCCGAGAAGTGGCCGTCGCCGCGGCGTTGCTGCTGGCGCTCAGTCCGGTCGCCGTCCAGTACAGCCAGGAAGCCCGCATGCACGAACTGTTTCTGTTCGGGGCCGTGCTAAGCACGTGGGTGCTAAACCGGGCGCTATCCCGTCCCGAGAAGTGGAAGTGGTGGCTTTTTTATGGCCTGGCGGCTGCCTTCAACCTGTACGTCGTCTACCTTGGCTTCGCTGTGCTGGCGGCCCAGGCGGTCTGGGTTCTCGTATTCGCCCTGAGAGAGCGCTCGGGACAGCCGGTCAAAGGTGGACTGCTGGCCGGTGGGCTGGCGTTTGTCCTCTACATTCCCTGGTGGCCGGTCCTATTGTCCACCGTCGGCCGCGGGCTGCAGACACAGAAGCCGGATATGGTCTTGGGTTCTCCGCTGTCCTTTGGCCTGGGTATGCTTGAATCGCTGGGGCCGGCGGCCGGCTGGAGCGCCTGGCTGTTTCTGGTATTGTGCCTGGTGGGCATATTGTCCGCGGTGCGCAAGCGCCCCGATCTGGCTGCATTTGGGGTTGCCTGGCTGCTGGTGCCGATGATCGTGGCGCTGGCCTTTGGCGACCCCCGCGCCCAGCACATGCGCAATGCCTTTATGCTTCCAGTCTATTTGTTGTTCGTCGGGCGCGGCTGTGTGGTTGCAGCCGGCGCGGCGCAGCGCCTGTTGACCGGGAAACGGACAGAGACCGTCTCCGGCTCCGTTTCCCGCGTTTTCCTGGTTGCTCTCATGGCGCTTGTGGTGGCCGCCAGCGCAGTATCGTTGCCGGCTTACTACGGCCGTTCCAAAACCGCCTGGCGGCAGGTTGCCGACTATCTGAATGAAAAAACAAAGCCGGGAGACGTCATCGTCACCGGAGCGTTATTCGACATGCGGCGTTATCTGGACTATTATTACCACGGTCCGGCCGAGTTGGTCACGCCGGCGATGTTGGTAAACACCTTGCCCCATCGCAGCAAGAGTATGCGCGCGGCCGGTGGCCGGGTGTGGGCCGTTGTGCGATTCAGTCCACAGCCGATGACGGCCACCCAACAGGTGCCTTTTCCTGGGTTGGTGATTCTGGAGCCGACGTTGCCGGTTTACGAACCGGACGTGCTGACGCAGGCCATGATCAATCTGAGCCAGCAGGAAGTTGCGGCCGCTTTCGACTGGGCGGCACAAATGCAGGCACAAGGGCTTATGGAGCCCGACCCGTTGGTGACGCAGGCGGCCGCTTATCTGTTTCTGGGCGACGTTTATCGCGCGGCCGGTGACTTGCCCGCGGCAGTCGGCGCTTACGAGGCGATGGTCGCCGACCAACCCTATACCGCCGGCGGTTACGTGACACTCGCCAAGGCATACCAGGCTGCCGGGCAGACGGAGAAAGCAGCACACGCCTTCGCGCAGGCCGTCTCGCTTGATCCGGCCTGGCAGGGATCGGCCGCCGACCAGGCGGCTGCGCTGCTACAGGCCGGCCGGTGGCAGGAGGCTGTGGCAGCTTATGAAAGCATTACCGGCTCTCGGTAATGCCGGATGAATGAGGTTAACGTTGAATCGTAAGAGATTATTCAACCTGTTGAAAATCGTCGTCAGCGTGGTTTTGATCTATGTGATCCTGCGCAGCGTCGACATCCACACATTGTGGCAGGTGGTCAGACAGGCCAACCTGTGGCTTTTGGC
>CAZHBM010000159.1:0-8271 GCA_964529945.1 uncultured Anaerolineales bacterium
GAGTTTATAAGTCCAACGCGTCCCATATAACAGTTTAATATTTGATACCTTGTCATATCTATTGGATGATCGGAGCAAAGTTTCTCATAAGCATTTTTATCCATCTTACCAAAACTTTTATCTCCTTTATTCAATGTCGTGACTGGTGTTGCTTTTTTTCACGGGGATGTCTTGTTTAAGAGAATCATTGTTTGAACGTCGCCGAGTATTCAATGCCGGCGAACTGGGTCGCATCGGGCAAAAGCACCTGATGCGCAGACTGGTCGCCCTTGAGCGTATCTAACAAGAACGCAGTCGTGAAGTGGCTGATCAAGTCGTGGGCGTAACTCCTGTCCCAGCCAGGATCGGCGCACAGTTCTTTGGAGACTAATCTCAACAACAAAGGACTGGCCTCACACGGGCCTGTGAAAATCATGTGTTCGGCACCGGTCAGGCCAATCCTCACCTTAGTCGGGCTGGAAGCATATTCGTACGTTGGATACGTTCCCCACATATACGGCGTGTCACCGTCGAGGGTGCCGCCGATGGCCATAACCGGCACGGCAATTTCTGCCAAGCCGGCCTGGTCGAACAGGTAGGCGTCACCCGCCATTGGCACGATGGCATCTACCCGTGGATCGAACCAGGCCTGGTTCCACAGGCCCTCCGGGATGGAGTCGAGGCCGGCCAACTCTGCCATATCCACCATATGCGGCAGGAGTTGATCGCACAGCCAGACAATGGGACCATTCGTCCGGTACGCATTCTCGCATTGCGCTTCAAAGCCCGGCGTGTTTATCTGTCCGCCACCGGCCGCCAGGGCGGTGTAACCGCCGTAGGAGTGTCCAATCACGGCCACGGTATCTGCGTCGACCAATCCTTCTAAGGCCCGCCCCGAATCCACACTCTCATCCACGTAGGCCAGTACCGTCAGAATATCCTGCGGGCGGGTGACAGCGGTCTGCCACAAACCGTTCAGCTCTCCGTCGAATTGCTCTTCGTGCTCAGGTGCTAAAACCACAAACCCGTAGGAAGCCAGGTGTTCCGCCAACCAGCCATAGGTGGAGGCCGTCATCGCAAAGCCGGGCGATAGGATAACCAGCGGATAAGGGCCTGCAGACAGGTCGTAAGATGCGTCACGCATCGCTCGCCCTGCATACGTTGCCAGGGTAATCGCACCCAAGGGTTTGCCTATTTTCACCCCGTAGGCGTACTTCGTCCTTGCCCTGAGACCTTCAGCGTTCAACGCCGGATACCACATCGTCATACCCAGCGGGACCTCACCACCGCTTTCCAGGTTGCTCACCCCGACAGGGTATGGGCCACGTACGGCATACGGTGGCCCGTCAGGGCGCGGATCGGTGCGCGCCGCCAGGCTGCCAATCGGTACCACTACACCCACACATAGCACCGAGAACACCAACAATATGGGTATTGCGATAACCAGCAGTTTTCGACGTGACATTTTCTAATCCTTCCACCCGAGTCGCGTTCAAGTCGATTCAAGCGCTCGTTTTTCCCACTGCTCGACGTTAATGCCTTTAATCAACAGCCACAATGTGAAGGCCAGCTCTCCCGGAATCGTCACCACAATGACAATCGTCGCCAGCAGGTCATTGAATTGCGGTGCAAGGATATACACATAGCTCTGTGCCAGATAACCCAGGGATGCAATCAGGAGCAGCACGCCCAGAAACCTGGGCCAGAAGCCCGACTTGTAGACCAGGTATCCAAGCAACAAAAGGTGGAAACCGAAGATCAATCCCCAGATGATGATCACGAACGCGTTCATATCCATAAACAGCAGCACCAGGGCGTTCAACTGGTCGGATCCGAGCGCGGCCAGGTAGCCGGCACCACTCAGTAGCAGCAGGGCGGGGACGGCGGTAGAAAGGTTGACGGCCTGCAAGACGGCCTGCGCAAAGCGGGCCAGGGTTGAGGCCAGGGCAAGCGGCCGGCTTACCGGGCGGAGCAACACGTACAGGATGGCGCTCACCACAATCTCGATCAAGATAATGACCGTTTCGGCCGTCATTCCAAGACGAAACATCGTGCCCGAAGTCATCAGGTTGTTGACCGTCGCGGTGGGATCGCCGGGGACAACCACGCTGGTCCTGCCCAAGAAGAAAGCGAAGGGACCGAGGACAAAAATAACCAGGTATAGGACGCCGACAATTCTTGCAAGAGTACGTGGCGACGTTTTTGCGGTGTGGGTTGCCACTTCGGTTGGTCCCGAAACGGCCGTGTTTACACTCATTTTTGATCTCCTTCTTTGAACGATTGTTGAAGTACTTCGTAATTGCCCCCAGAATAGCAGCTCCTGGAGGATTCCACATTGCCCTTGAGGCAGAAATCCAGGCATATAAAAAGGCCAACCCAAAGGTTGGCCTCAAGATATAGAATGTTCTATTACTTTGGTTATAGTTACTGCAGGTGAACGATTCCGCGGCGCACAGCTTCAGTGACTGCCTGCGTACGATCGTGAACGCCCAGCTTGCCGAGAACGCCGTTAACGTGCGACTTGACCGTGCCTTCGGTAATCGACAGTCTTTCGCCGATCTCCTTATTGCTGTACCCTTCAACAATCAACTTGAGGACCTGACGCTCGCGGTCTGTCAATTCAGCCGCGGATATGCGTTCGGCCAATTTGGTCGCCACCTCCGGCGGCAGACGCTTGTGCCCGGCGTGAACCGCGCGGATGGTATCCAGCAATTCGGCGCGGGGCATGCCTTTGAGCAGGTAAGCCTGCGCTCCGGCTTGAAGCGCCCGGTAAATGTCTTCATCACCGTCATAAGTGGTCAAAATGATGATACGCGCCTGAGGCCATTCGGCCCGAATAGCGGTGACGGCCTCGACGCCGTTTTTCTGCGGCATTCGCAGATCGATGAGCGTTACATCGGGCCGGTATTGCAGCGCCAACTCTACGGCATCTTTGCCGTTAGCAGCCTCGGCCACCACTTCCATATCCGGTTGATCGTTGATAACGGCGTTCAATCCATCGCGCACAATCGGGTGATCGTCGGCAATGAGAATTTGGATTGGCGATTCGCCCACTTGGTCACGCTCCTTTCTGCTGCAATTCAACCCGAGCCACAACGCGGGTGCCACGTCCGGGCCGGCTGCTGATTTGCAGAGTCCCCCCGTGACGGGCGATCCGCTCCCGCATCGCCGTCAAGCCAAATCCGCCACCGTCCTCGGCGGCCTCGGCAGTCTCGACAAGGAAGCCGCGCCCATCGTCGTCGACCCGCAGTTCAATCCAATTATCCTGGTGATTAAGCTGGATTGTCAGATTCCGAGCCTGAGCGTGTTTGACCACGTTCATCACCGCTTCCTGCGTTACCCGCAGCAGGTCATTTTCAAGTTCGTGAGGAAAACGCGGCACATCGTCCGGCGCTTCAACTACTACGTTCAACCCCGCCCCGGCAGTCAAACCGCGCGCCGAATCGCGCATGGCGTCGGCCAGCTTCTTGTCCGCCAACGACGCTGACCGCAGCGCCCACACCGAACGCCGGGCTTCGGCCAGACTCTGGTTAGCCAGCTTGCGGGCACGGCCCAGTCGCTCCAGAGCGGTTGCCGGTTGATGTATCTCCAGCGCCGATTCCACGGCTTCCAGTAAAATGTTGACCCCGGTGAAACCCTGGGCCAGCGTGTCGTGTATTTCACGGGCCAGCCGCTGGCGTTCTTCGGCCACAGCCAGCGCTTCGGCCTGTTTGTAGAGGTTGGCATTGTCCACAGCCACGGCCACCTGGTCGGCAATAGAAGCCAGCAAGGCCACTTCCTCGGCACTGAACTCGTATCCCGCCGGCTCCAGAATGCTCAACACGCCTACTACTTTGCCCTTGGTCCGCATCGGCGCGCCCAAATAGGCGTGACCGGCCAGCAGAGAATCGGCTGCCGGTACGGCAGCCAGCCCGCTTTCCGTGGCCGGCACAACCAGCGGCCCGTCGTGACCAACCACGCGCCCGGCCAAACCGCCGTCCAGAGGCAACGTCTCTATCCCAGGGACGATTCCCTCCAGCGTTCCCTGCCAGGCAGCCAGGTGAAGGTGTGTTTCAGTCTCGTCCAGCAAATGTATTGTGGCCATTTCACAATCCAGCATGGCCACAATACGGGTCAGCGACTCCCGCATGACGTGGTCCAGATCGAGCGAGGCACTGGCGACCGTCGTTATTTCACATAAGGTCGCCAATTCGCCGGTGCGCTCGGCGACCAGTTGCTCCAACTGCTGGTTGATGGTGCGAATCTCTTCGGTGCGCTGCTGCACCGTCGCCGCCAGGACCGCCTGGCGGTTAACGGAGAGAAAGACCAGTCCGGTCACCAGGAACACAGCCAGCAGTCCGCCGCCCTGAAAAACGAGCAACCGTTCCCGGATGGCGGACGTCCAGCCGCCGGCAGGGACCGCGCCCAGTTCCCAGGCGCCTTCGGGCAGCTTCATTCGCCGGATGATCGGATCGTCATCAAACACCGATTGTTCGCCATAAAACACCTGGCCGCCGTTTTCACGCAGGGCAAAGTCTGTTTGATGCGTCCCCTCTAAACCCGCGTCTGCCAATAAGGGAGGCAGTTCCAGCGCCACACCAACCAATCCCCAGAATTGACCGTCCCGGTAGACTGCCTGCTGGGCGATGATGCCTGTGCCTCCTTGGAACAGTTCGACAGGGCTGCTGACCACAATGTCGCCCGTATCAACCGCCATCAGGGCATCATCGCGAACCTCAGCCCGATCGTCTTTGAGCGGTTGATAGTCAATCACGCCGGTGCTGTTTTCCGGCGGATAGACGTACCGGACAATCCCATCGGGTGCCACGGCCAGCCCACGGACGCCCATTGAGTCATCGTACAATCCGGCCGAAAAGATCTGAAAATGGCTGTTTAACTCATCGTCGCTCGCGCCGGCATGGACAAAAGCATTCAACCGGTGCAACGCGGCAAAACGCTCGTTGAGAGCCAACGAGAGCGCGTTGGCCCGCAGGTAGGTTTCGTCGGCCGTCCGGGCCCGGACGTCGGCCAGCAACCCTGCCTGGTACCAGCGACTCAACTGCCACCAGGCGAACAACAATAAAACCACCGTAACCAGCGCCCCGAGTGGCGCCAGCCCGGCGGGCGTGCGGGCGTAAGCCCACGTTCTTCGTCCCGGTGTTTCTTGCCCCACGCTCACAAAGTCCCCACTTCTCTTCTTTTGAGTCAAGCTTATCGTTACAATTCGCCTAGCATTATAGCCGCAATTGCCGCCCACCCAAAACCAGCCCATTTGTCACTGTTCTGTTCAGAAAGAGTCAAGACCTGGGAATGGCTGCTTCAACGGCTCTGGTCGTCGGGACCCAATCCCCTACCTGCCGGCGACCGGAAGAAACCGGACAATCTCGCTTCAAGCGTGTGACTAAAGGCGCCGCCGTTTCCGCCGCCGGTGTGGATTGTGAAAAGAGGAAACCTCACCCTGATGGTGAGGCTTTCCGGTATTTTCAATATTGGATGTTGCCCGTTTGCCGTTGACGCATCTACCATCACTCACTCGGCAAGCCGGCGATGAAGTCTGCCACCAGGTTGAGGTTGGCCTTTTCACGCTTCCAGGGCAGGTCCCCGTGTTGGCCAAACAGCGGATCGGCCTTGACGACGATGACCATGTTGAACTCTTTCACCACGGCGATCTGCTGCCCGCCGTGCCCCCAGGCCAGGTTGTAATGATGCTCCCCCGCCCGGACGGACCACCACTGATAACCGTACCCGATATCCTGGAAGTTGCGGCCCACCCGGTAGGCCCAGGCATCCTCGGAATAGGACTGCAGAGAATCGTGCACCCATTCAGCCGGGACAATTTGTTTTCCTTCGTAGAAGCCGTCATTGAGGTAAAGCAGCCCAAACCGGGCCATGTCACGCGCTGTAAGGTACAAATCGGCGTGCCCGTTGTAATAACCTTCCCAATCTGTGATCCATTCGCCCGCTTCCACGCCCAGCGGGGCGAACAGGTGCTCCTCGGCCAACGACCGCAGATCGGTGTCGCAGGCCCGGGCGACAATCACGCCCACCAGATGGGAAGTCAGGTTGCTGTATTCGAAGTCGGTACCCGGATCGCGGACGAGAGGGACCGGTACCAGATAGGACGGTCTGAAGCCGGAATACAACATGTCGAACAATTCGGCCGTGGACTCCTCCCAGGGATAGCCGGCCCGCATCTGCAGCATCTGCCGGATCGTGATGTCTTTCTTTCTCGGGTCGGCAATTTGATCGGCCAATTCGGGAAAGAAATCCATCATCTTTTGATCGATGCTGGACAGGCAGCCCTGGTCCAGCGCAATCCCGACCAGTGCCGACGTGTAGCTCTTGGTTACCGATTGTATGCGGGTCTTCTGGTCAATCGCTCCGCCGTGGAAGTAGCCTTCAGCGACCAGATAGCCGTCCTTGACGACCAGCAGACTCTCGATCGTCTCCACTTTAGTCGCGTCGTAATACAACCGCGCCACCAGCTTGGGGTCCAAGCCATGTGCCGCCGGCGTCGACACCGGCCAGTCGCCGCCAGGCGCCGGCGCGTAGTCGACCGCCTCCAGATCTGCCGTCGATGGGCCGCATCCGGCCAGGAGTGAAAGCAGCAGCATCAGACCAGCCAACGAGAGGAGTGGACGCCGCCGTCTCCTGGGTGTCATTGAGACAAACCCCTTGCGTTTCATTTATTTCTCCAGCCACTTGCTGGAGTCGCCTGGCTGCAACGCGATGACCACGTTTCCCGTTTTGTGCCCTTGTTCCACGTAACGGTGCGCCTCGGGTATCGAATCGAACGGGTAACTCCGGTCGACGACCGCTCTGAGCTTGCCGGCTTCAATGAGCTCTTTGAGAAAAGTCAGATCCTCGGCGCGATCCTTGCGCGACATCTCTACGTTGACGAAAGCGCCGCCCGGACCGAGCAATTTCTTGTAGGTTGATTTCGAGATTCCGGTGACCAGTTTTCCGGCCGCATCGAAGATCAAATCGTAGCCACCCGCCATCTCGGTCACATTCTCCTGAGTGTAGTCAATGACTTCGTCGGCACCCAGAGACCTGACCATCTCCACCTTGGCCGTGCTGCACACGCCGGTGACTGACGCCCCGAACACCTTCGCCAGTTGCACCGCATACGTCCCCACGCTGCCGGAAGCGCCGACGACCAGAACCTTCTGACCGCTCTCAATATTTCCCTTTCTGAGAAGATTGAGGGCTGCCAACCCACCCAGAGGCACGGCAGCGGCTTCTTCGTAGGTCACGTTGGCCGGCTTAATCGCCACTAACCCATCTCTTGCCCGGGCGCCTTCTTCGGGCATACATTTGTACTCGGCGTAAGCGCCAAAACTCAAGCCGGCGAACGCAAATACCTGGTCGCCGGTCTTGAATCGCTTGACGTCCCGGCCGCGGGCTTCAACTTCCCCGGCCAGCTCAAACCCCAGGATGGTGACCCGTTTCGGTCGAAACAGGCCGTTGTACAACCGGGCGGCCAAGGCCGGTTCAGGCTTGCGCATCCGCCAGTCCCCGGCCGTCACCGTTGTCGCACGAATCCTGATTAGGATTTCATTGTCTCTGGGGACAGGTTTGGCGACCTCTTCGAGCCGCAGAACGTCCGGCGGCCCGTATCTTGTGTAGACCATCGCTTTCAAGCGTGTCCTCCCAATTGTCTCTACGCAGTCCAACGCGGGCTGCGTTTCGCTCGTTCAAGGCGCCCGGAAGGGAAAGGACTCGGCCTGTTCCAGGTCGAGCACGTTGTTGCGGTACAGATTGGCGCCGGCCCTCAACATCGTAATGGCCAGAAAGGCGATCAGGCCGGTGCGGGTGTCGATCACTTTGGTGAAGGTGAGCAGAAGAGGTATCCACCAGATAACGTTGTAGGCAATCAGGGTCAGGCGGTTGGCGAGGCCCGGCTTGGCTTGAGGCCGGTCAGTTGAGTTTTCCCTTAACCAAACGAACCGTTTGGCTGCGTGTTGCTCGACAACGATTCAATACATTCCCCCGATGACGGCCATCCCAATGAAGGCCGCGCCGGGTGACAGAACCGGCGTCGATAACACGACCACCCCGTAGATCAACGCCGGCAGTCCCAGTGCCAGCGTGAGCACGTTGTTCCAGCGGCGGGTCAAGAATTTTTCCCTGGTCATGGTGTCTATTCCTTTCCGTTTGTTTTTTGGAGGTCACGGTGCAGCAGCGTCGAATAGCAGCAAGAAATAATGTCTGTCAGGTTCTGTCATTCCGTTCTGCGATAAAAACCGCGCTTTCTCGGGGATTAAATTTAACCGGTCACACAAGACTGAGGGTTGCGGCACGTATAGGGAT
>CAZHBM010000160.1:0-8232 GCA_964529945.1 uncultured Anaerolineales bacterium
GCAGACCTTCTGCTGGTGCTGACCGAGAGCGTGGGAATGACGGACCTCGCGCCGGACTTGGCCACTCTGAGTGGGGCGAGCGCGGCGATTGTGGCCGTGGACGTCAAAGCCTGGGCCCCGCCGGGACTGATTCGCCAGGTGAGAGAACGTCTGGATCGCGCGGGGATCGCGTCGGCGTTTCCGGCGCCGTTCTGCAGCCTGGCGCCCAGCGCGCGCCAGCACCCGCTGATTCGCCAGTTCGCTGAGCGATACGGCCGCGCCGAGTTGCGCTGCCAGGTGGCTGACGGCGAGATCATCGAGTGTAGGGTGGACAGGGAAGCGCCCTGTGGCAACACACGCTATATCGCAGAACGGCTGGTTGGCGTGTCGGCGGTCGATGTGCAGGACTTGCGCCAGGATCTGACCCATGACCAGCAACGTTTGGAACGGGTAGGCATCTTTGGCATCATTTCACTGGGATTCGTGGCGGGAGCGCTTCTGGCAGGGGCAGGGTTGCTGCTGTATCACTTTGCATCCCTGAACGGCCGTACCCTGCGCTTTGCCCTGTTACAAGCGATGGGTATGCGACGCGGCGAAATCCTGGGTATGGCCGGCTTGGTGGGCGCCATGCGTACCGACGTCGCCCGGGCCATTTTCGGCGTCGAACCGGCCGACAGCGGCCACATCTTGATGGACGGCAAGGAACTGCGCACCCAAAGTCCCAATGATGCCATCGCATTGGGCATCGCCTACGTGCCGGAGGACCGGCAGCAGCACGGCCTGGTGTTGCCGCTCAACCTGATCGACAACATCACGCTGCCTATCCTGGACCACTTTGCCAATCGCGGCTGGATCGATCACGAGGCCGAGGTAGCCGACGCTCAGAAGATGGCCACCCAGATGGAGGTGCGCGCGGCCGGTCTGTGGCAGCGGGCGCGCGAGCTCTCGGGCGGCAACCAGCAGAAGGTTGTGCTGGCTAAGTGGTTGGGCACCGATCCGCGTGTGCTGATCCTGGACGAGCCCACCCGCGGCATCGACGTCGGCACCAAAGCGGCCGTGCACGAACTCATGAGCAAACTGGCTTCCCAGGGAATGGCCATTTTGATGATCTCATCCGAGTTGCCCGAGATATTGGGCATGAGCGACCGGGTATTGGTGATGTGCGAAGGGCACCTGACCGGTGAATTTACCCGTGAGGAAGCCACCCAGGAGAAGATCATGGAGGCCGCCACTGCCCGCCGGGTGATGCCGGCGGTGACCTCCGCTTAAGACAAACCCCCTGCCGGCCTCCAGGCCGGTTGGGCGCGAACGAACTCATTCTGGTTTGTAGGAGTTGTGTTAAGTTATGGACGAGACAAAGACGAACACTCCATCCAATAGGCCTAGCATCTTCGCCTCACTGGCCGACGTCCGCGAAGCCAGCATTTTTGTTTTCATTATCGTTTTGATTGTTGCCGTAACCTTGCGCAGCGGAAGCTCCTTCCTGAGTGCCGATAACTTCCGTGACATCTTTCTGGACATTTCCATCCTGGCGATGGTGGCCATCGGCCAGATGTTGATGCTGATGACGCGTTGTATCGACCTGTCCATCGGTTCCGGCATCGGCCTGTCGGCCATGGCCATCGGCATGTTCGTCAGCGCCCATTGGGGCATCCCGCCCGGCGTGGCCGTGTTAATGGGTATCGGCCTGGGCATCCTGCTGGGGGCCTTCAACGGTGTGATCGTCACTGTGGCCAAGGTGCCGCCCTTGATCACCACACTGGGTACCTTGAGCGTCTACCGCGGCCTGGTATACGTGGTCAGCCAGGGCGCCTGGGTAGACGCCCACGAACTGCCGCCGGCCTTCAAAGAGTTCACCATTCGGACCTATCTGGGCATTCCGGCGCTGGTGATCTTTGCCGCCATCGTGGCCATCATTGCCTTCTATTTCTTGAACTACACCCGGCTGGGCCGGCAGATCTACGCCGTGGGTAGCAACCCGCTGGCGGCCCAGTTCGCCGGCATCCGCGTCAACCGGATCATCTTCATGGTGTACATCATTTCCGGCGCCCTGTACGGTATGGGCGGGGTGTTTTGGGTTTCGCGCTACGCCAATGCAGCCAACAACACCGCCATGGGCTGGGAACTGCAGGCTGTGGCCGCGGCCGTCATCGGCGGGGTTAGCTTCGCCGGCGGCGTCGGTACCCTGCCCGGCCTGCTGCTGGGCGTGTTTGTTCTGGGTATCATCAACAATGCCGTCAACCTGGTGGGCATCTCGCCCTTCTGGAAACAGGTGCTGTATGGCGTGGTCATCCTGGCGGCCGTCGTTTCCGACTCGCTGATCTCGCAACGACTGCAGCGAACATTAAGATTGCGGAGGGCAGCATCGTGACCGTGAAGCCAGTTCCTGCCAAAAAACCCTTCAGCCTGGCACGCTTCTTCCTGCGTTGGGAATGGATGCTGGTGGTGCTGATTATTGCTGCCGTCATCGTCAATGCCTCACTGTCGCCCTATTTCCTCAAGGTTGATAACCTGTTCGATATGACCTTCAACTTCATGGAGAGGGGAATGATGACCCTCCCCATGGCGTTCGTCATTATCACCGCCGGCATTGACCTGTCGGTGGCTTCCAACCTGGCCATGTCGGCCAACATTATGGGCCAGTTGTTCGCCCTGGGGATGAACATCTGGGTGGCGGCTGCCATCTCTCTGTTCGTCGGCAGCCTGGCCGGCTTTTTCAACGCCATGCTCATCACGCGCATCAAACTGCCGCCCCTGGCAGCCACCCTGGGTACCTACGTCCTGTATCGCGGTATAGCCTGGGTGTTGACCCAGGACGGTGCCGTGGTCGGCTTCCCGGCCAGCTTTGACGTCATCGGCCAGGGAGACATACCCGGCACGCCGGTGCCTATTCCCCTGGTTGCCTACCTGTTGCTGGCCGTGGTGTTCGGCCTGGTGTTGCACCGTACCACATTTGGCCGCTTCACCTACGCCATCGGCAACAACCCCGAAGCCTGCCGCTTCGCCGGTGTACGTATCAACCGCATCCTGGTGATCATCTACACCACTTCCGGGTTTATGGCCGCGCTGGCCGGCGTCTTTATGGGAGCCCGTTTTGGCAGTGTGCGCGCCGACATCGCCCTGGGCGGCGAGTTGGAAGTGATCACCGCCGTGGTCTTGGGCGGTGTGGACATCTTCGGCGGTTCGGGCACCATGCCCGGCGTGGTATTAGCCCTGTTCCTGCTGGGCATCGTGCGCTACGGCATGAACCTGGTTAACATTCCGCCCCAGATTCAGATCATCGCCACCGGCATGTTGCTCATCGTGGCCATCATCATTCCCAACCTGCTGCGGGCCGTCACCTCCCAGTCCGGCGGAGCCGCCGGCGGGGAAGGCCGGAGAAAACGGCGGGTGTGGATTGGTGTTGCCGCCGCCGCAGCGGCCGTCATCATCGTCGTCGCCCTGGTGATCATTCCTGGTGGTGGCGGAACGCAGCCGGGTAACGGCGGTCAGGCCGCCGGCCCTGTTAACACGCTGACGGTGCAATTCAAGCCCACCAATACGCCGCCGGTGCTGCCGGCGACGCCGACACCGCGCCCGACCCATACGCCGGCGCCAACGGTCACGCTCGCGCCGACGGTGGCCGGTGAGACGCCCAGCGCCGAAACACCCACTCCGGAACCAACCGAAGATTTGCATCCCGACCGGGAGATGGTCGAGGTGCCGGGCGGCACGTTCATTATGGGCTCCGATGACCTGGACCCCAAGCAGGCCCCGGCCCACGAGGTGGATTTGCCCACCTACTACATCGACCGCTTCGAGGTGACCAACAACGCCTTTGCCCAATTCGTCAAGGCCACCGGTTACCAGACCGATTCGGAAAAGTCGGGCGCCAAGAAGACCTGGAAGAATTTCTACGACCCCAGCCGCGAGTATAATCCGGTGGTCAAGATGTCCTACAACGACGCCACGGCTTTCTGTGAGTGGATGGGCGGCCGGTTGCCGACCGAGGAGGAATGGGAGAAAGCCGCCCGCGGCACCGACCAGCGCGAATACCCGTGGGGCAACATCTGGGATACCACCCGGGCCAACGTCAAGGTGACCGGTTTCCGCAGCACCGTGCCGGTCGGCAGTTTCCCCTCCGGCGCCAGCCCGTACGGCGCCGAGGATATGGCCGGCAACGTCGGCGAGTGGACCGACAGTCCCTTCCTGGCCTACCCGGGCAGCACTTACGAGGACCCACAATATAGCGCCGAGGCGCGCATCACGCGCGGCGGCGGCTGGTTCGACGACCAGAACCAGGTGCGCACCACGGCCCGCAATGCGGCTTTCCCCGAGACCGCCAATGACGACCTGGGGTTCCGCTGCGTGTCCGACAGCCCGCCGCAATAATCTAATTAAGCGAGTGACGGCCGCCGGGTTGGGTGTTCTGCCGGCGGCCCGAGGAGCATATACCTTCCTTGGGTGACACGTTTCCCCAACAGGGGACGGCCCGAGGTCTGGACAACGTAAGAGCGTCGAAAATGACTGCACTGATTAACGTTGTATCACTTCGAAAGGGGGGATGTGTATAGCAAGGTGAGGTTGGTAAAATTGTCTCGAGGTTCACTCTTAGTCAGTTCCTTATTTGAGATGAGGAGGAGTTTCCCATGAAGAAGTTTTTGTATGTGTTGGTCGTTTTGTCGATGCTGGCTGCATTGGCACCTGTTACCCTGGTTGGGGCACAGGCTATGGCGGTCCCCTGTGAAGAGGACTACGTCGTTCAGGCGTCAGACTGGCTCAGTAAGCTGGCTGACAAGTACTATGGCGATGCGACGGCCTATTGGGCCATCTTCGATGCCACCAATGCGGCCGGTGGCGACTATGCCACGCTGGACAATCCGGACAGCATTGAAATCGGCTGGCAGCTGTGTATCCCCAGTGCGGCCGACGCGCAGACGCTCATGGCCGAGCGCGGCAGTGGGATGGCTGCTGCACCGGCGGCCGGCGGTGGCTACACCATCGCTCTGGTTACCAAGCACACCGGTAACCCCTACTTTGACAAAGTGCAGGAAGGCGCCACCGAGGCCGTTGGTGAGCTGGGCGACACCCTGATCTTCCAGGGCCCGGCAACCTCCGACGTGGCCGGCCAGATCGAGCTCATCGACGCCCTGATCGCTCAGGGTGTGGATGCCATCGGCGTCTCCGCCAATGACCAGGATGCCCTGGTTCCCATTGGCCAGAAGGCCATGACCGACGGCATCAAGTTCTTCTCCTGGGACTCGGCCGTTGCTCCGGATGGCCGCTTGATCCACGAGGCTGCCGCCAGCGCCGAGCAGATCGGCCGTGTTGAGGTGCAGATGTTGGCCAAGATGATCAACTACGAAGGCCAGATCGCCATCCTCAGCGCCGGCGCCACGATGACCAACCAGAACACCTGGATCGAGTGGATGAAGAAGGAACTGGAGGATCCCAAGTACGCCAACATGGAATTGGTGGCCGTCGTGTACGGTGATGACGACCGCCAGAAGAGCCTCAACGAAGCCCAGGGCCTGTTCAAGACCTATCCTGAGCTGAAGGGCATCATCTCGCCGAC
The DNA here is from genome assembly GCA_964529945.1 of uncultured Anaerolineales bacterium. Classification (GTDB taxonomy): domain Bacteria; phylum Chloroflexota; class Anaerolineae; order 4572-78; family NAK82; genus CAZHBM01. The sequence goes on from CAZHBM010000160.1 coordinate 5,534, forward strand.
TACCGTCGGTATCGCTGCCGCCGGCAAGGCTCTGACCGACGCCGGACTGTGCGGCAAGGTTGCTCTCACCGGTCTGGGACTGCCCAGCGAGATGGCTGAGTACATCAAGAGCGGCTGCTGCACGGCGATGGCGCTGTGGAACCCGATTGACCAGGGTTACGTCAGCACCTACATGGCTCACGCCTTGATCAACGGCACGCTGACCCCGGCTGCGGGCGAGACCTTCAACGCCGGCCGCATGGGCCAGTTGACGGTCGTTGACGAGGGTGGTGGAGACCTGATCGTCTACCAGGGACCTCCCTTCGAGTTCAACGCCGATAACATCGACATGTGGGCCAGCGTCTACTAGACCCACGCGTTTGTGAGACCCATGGGAGAAGGGCGCATGCCCTTCTCCCATCTCTCTGTTTTCCGGGACCATCGCTGCCCGGGAAAAATTTCTGCACCAGCCAGTCGAGTCGATGAACCGCGAAGGTCTTGCGGGTGCGGCCTGCCGGACCCATAAGGCCTTCGCGGTTGATTTGTGACCACCATCCAAGCCGGTCCGGCGGTCTTGGCCATACCACGGTTGCCGGGCAGTCGAGAATAACAGGGGGAGTTTCATGCGTCTGAAAGACAAGGTAGCCATCGTCACCGGTGGGTCGCGCGGTATCGGCCGCGGCATCGCCCAACGCTTTGCCCGCGAAGGGGCAAAAGTGGCCGTGGTCCACGTCCAGGGCGAGTCGGGCCAGGAGGTCGTCGACCAGATCCAGGCCGAGGGCGGCCAGGCCATCGTCGTCCATTGCGATACCTCCAACAGCGCCCAGGTCAACGCGATGGTCCGGCGCGTGCTCGACGAATGGGGCACCATCGACATTTTGGTCAACAATGCCGGCATCTGTCCCTTCCACGAGTTTCTGGATATGCCCGAGGGCCTGTGGGATCGGGTGCTGGAGGTCAACCTGAAAGGTTATTTCTTGACCTCGCAGGCGGTGGCCAATGTGATGGTCGAGCGGGGCGTCAAGGGGCGCATCATCGCCGTCAGCTCCATCTCGGGCGAGTTCGGCGGCAGCCTGCAGTCGCACTACTGCTCGTCCAAGGGCGGCATCAACCAGCTGGTCAAGTCAATGGCTATCTCGTTGGGACCGCACGGCATCACCTGCAACGCCGTTCTGCCGGGCACGGTCGAGACCGACGTCAACCGCGAGGCACTGTCCGAGCCGGGCGCACGCGAATACTGGCAGCAGCGGGCGCCGCTGGGCCGGCTGGGCACCCCTGACGACATCGCCGGCGCAGTCATGTTCTTTGCCGGTGAGGACTCGGACTGGTGTACCGGCTCTTTGCTGGTCGTCGACGGCGGCGTCAGCGTCAACCTGCAGTAACGGTGGGCGGTCAAGCTGCCCGGAAACCGGCCAGGCGTGGGCCGGCTCTCAAAACGGGCGAGGCCAGGCCGGAGTTGCCTTGATACGCCAGCCTCTGCCATTTTTGACTTATGGAGCCCGGGAGGTGCCGCATAGGTTTTTCTAGACGCGTCGTAAGCTGGGTGGCTCAAAGAACCCTCGAAGCCTCTCAGCGTTTGGGTTTTAATATCACGCTCAGCTATTTCTACAGCCCAATACCCAACCTGGCTGCCCTCAAAGCCAACCGGCAGGTGTGGCAAGAGGAAACGCAGTTGGTGGGTCTGGACAAAAACGTCCCCGGACAACTGCATATGCTGCAGGACGTCTTTCCAAAATTTGCCGGTGAGTACAATTTTCCGCTGCACCAGACCCCCACGCCTTACGAATACTATGTCGATAACGAGCAGTTTGGTTTCGTGTCCGCGGCCGCCCTGCACGCCATGATCCGCCACTTGACGCCGCGCACGATGATCGAGGTCGGATCGGGCTTTTCCACCTTCGTCGCGGCCCGGGCCGGCCTGATGAACGCAGCCGATGGCAAGCCGGTCACGCTTTTCTCCATCGATCCCAATCCTAACCGGGTGTTGAGAAACGGATTTCCCGGCCTGTCGGAACAGATCCCCAAGAAGGTGCAGGACGTCGATCTCGACTTCTTTGCCCAACTGGGCGACGGCGATATCCTGTTCATCGACTCCAGTCACGTCCTGCGTATCGGCGGTGACGTGACCTTCCTGTACCTGGAGGTGCTGCCACGGCTCAAGAAGGGTGTTGTCGTCCACGTTCACGACATCTTCTTTCCCCGCCAATACCCGCGGGATTGGGTGCTGGAGAAACAGCATTTCTGGACCGAGCAATATTTGTTGCAGGCGTTCCTGGCCTTCAACGATCGCTTTGAGGTGTTGTGGTGCGGCAGCTACGTTTCCGAGAAATTCCCCCAGGAGTTGCGCCAAGCCTTCCCGCCGCCGGCCGGGTTGGGCGTTGTGGACAAATACTTCTCGAGCAGCTTATGGATGCGGCGCGTCGCCTGAGCCGCTGGGTCGTCAAACAGGGGAGTGGCTGCCGGGTTGTGCCAGAGTAGTTGACATAATCTTGAGATTGGTTAGATAGGCATGCCCAGTTTCGGAAAATAAGCATTCCCTGTCCTTAGTCGGATTTAGCCCGTCGGGTACCGAGACTTGAGGGTGTGGGGGCCGCCTCGACGCTCGGCCCAGTTCCCCCCGCGGGGGGGTTAGGGGGGGTGTCCTCGCCAGAGGATGACTGGTCGGCCAGGCAGCCTGCAACAGTCGCTAAGCTCGCCGGCCGTGGAATACTTACCCGAGC
>CAZHBM010000161.1:0-8220 GCA_964529945.1 uncultured Anaerolineales bacterium
GGCCAAAAAAATGCTTGCGGTAACGCCAACAGCCGATTTGTACCCCCCCGCATATTCGCTTATAATAGACACGTAATTTGATTTACGGTCAAGTTGTTGGGTGATATTTCGATATTCAGGTCAACTGGGAGCCAAAATCCTATGTCCAGAAAACAGACTGCCAAAGCCATTCGAGGTGTCCGCTTACGTTCAGGACGGAATCTATCGCTCCGGGCCGCTGGAGCAGCCGCGCTTTTGATGATATTGATTGTAGGTCTCACCGCCTGCGGCTCGTCCGAGCCGGCCGGCGAAGCAATGCCCACACCGCAACCAACTATAGTGGGCACCGAAGCAGCGCCTCAAGCGCCGGCTACGACCGTGGCGGCGACGGAAGCGGTCCCCGCGACCGAAGTGCCGGCAGGGACGGAACCGACCACCGCGCCACAAACCGAACCGGCAACCCAGAGCGCCGGACCGGTTGAGGATGGCCAACCGCTGATCGCACGCGTCAACGGGCAGCCGATCTATCTGGACACCTTCCAGAAACAGGTCGAGCAAACCGAGCAGGCGTTGTCTGATCAGGGCATTCTGCTGGAAGGCGCGGACGGCGATGCCCAACGTGCACAGATCCGAGAAAACGTACTCAAAGGCCTGATGGAGCAAGCCCTCATTGAGCAGGCGGCCACGGCGATGCAGATAAACGTCACCGACGATGAGCTCGAATCATCCTTGCAGGCCAGCGCCGATCAGGGAGCCCAGGCTTTGGACGAATGGCTGAATGAGAACCAGATGACAATGGATGAGTTGCGCGAGATGCAACGTTCACAGTTGATCACCGGTAAGGTGATTCAGCGTCTTTCTGACGCCGTCCCTACCTCAGCCGAACAAGTGCACGCTCGCCATATTTTCACGACCGACAAGGCCAAAGCTGAAGCGATTCTGGCGCGCTTGAACGCCGGCGAAAATTTCGCCGCCATCGCCCAGCAAGAGTCGGAGGATTACAGTTCAGCCGCCAACGGCGGCGATTTGGGCTGGTTCCCGCGTGAGACGCCGATGATGCCTCCGGCCGTCATGGACGCTGCCTTCAGCCTGCAGCCCGGCGAGACCTCGGGCGTCATCGGAAGTGAAGTCGGTTATCACATCGTGCGCGTTGAAGCCCGTGAACAAAACCGCCCGTTGACCCAGGACATGTTGCTTTTTGTCCGCCAACGCGCCTTCGAGACCTGGCTGGCGCAGCAGATGGCTGCCGCCCAGGTGGAACGCTACGATGTGACCCAGTGATATTTACGGAAAGGTACCTCTAAGAATACGTTATGCGAAAAGTGGGGATTTTAGGGCTGGCCACAGCGGCTGTGATCCTGCTCCTGGTAGGTGCTGCTTCAATTGGGGCTTTCTTTCTATTGCGCAAACAACCGTTCGATGTGCCTCAGTGGAAAGACCCTATGACTCTCGTGCAGGTGGAAAGGATTGATCCGGCCCTGGCGGTAGCCGGATTGGGCGGCGTGTCCGACAAAGACCTGGCGGCGCAAGCGTTGGCCGAAACCCGCCTCGATACCGCCTTTGCCATCCTGGTGTTCAGCCCATCCATCAATGACCGTGAGAGCGCAGGTGATTTCTTGCTCCTGGGCAGCCGCTACTGGGAAGATAACCGCCCAACAGACGCTACTGAGAGTTACCGGTTGGCAGGTACGATTGCTACCTTGAGTCCCGAACTGCCCGACAATGTACGTGCTGAGACATTCGTTCTGGCCGGTGAAGGACTGGCGGAACAGAAGGAATTCGGCCTGGCTCAGCTCTTCCTGGACCAAGCCTACAACATCAGCACCGTAAGCCCCCATCTGCAACCTTCCATACGCCGCAATATCTTCCAACGGCTGCACAAGGCCTACCAAACCATCGGGGACAGAGAGCGCGCCCGGGCCAGTCTGGAACAAAGCGCCGAAGCCTTTTCCACCGTCATCCTTCCCGACTCGCCGCCGGTACTGCCGGTGGCCAACCCGCCGGCGCTACCCACCGAAGTCCAACAAGCCGAAGCCGACCGCTGGCAGGCGGCGCAAGACCTGGCAACGATGCTGGTGGAACGTGGCGGCAAGGCGCACGGTGACGCCGTCACCTCCCTGGGCAATGCCCTGGTGGTCGAAGATGGCCTCCGGCTGCCATACTACGCCTCGCAACTCGCAGAGTCCAGCCAGGTTTCCACCCAAATCAGCATCGTCCAGGCGCGCATCGACTGGCTGGCCATCAAATATCGCGTCGCCCGTCGAGGCTATGGGATCAGCCTGGTACCTGAATGGGAAACGTCGGTCGAAGAGATTAGGGCTGACCTCACCAAATCCTACGAGCTATTGTTCGCGCTGTACGCTGACCTTATTGTGGCGATGCCCGATGCCGATCAAATTGCGATGGCTACCGAAGAAGTTCTCCGCCGCGAAATCCTGGCGGGCACCTTGGGCCGCTATCCCAATTACCCCAAAGAACAACGCATCACACAGCTGGAGCAAGCTACGGCGGCACTGGTCGTATCCAGGCCGAACACAGAAATGCGAGTCGTCATCCTTCCATATGCCGGCGTCGAATCCTTCGTCCTGGTTGATGACGCCAGTTTCCAGGCAGTGACAGGACAGGAGTAACGTTTTTGCGTATCACCGTATTTGGATACCTGTTTGGGGTCGCACTGTGTAACAAAAGGAGGCGGTCCGATGCTTGACCAAATGAGTAATGGCACGGTCACCATTTTGATCTTCGTCGTTCTGGTGATGATCGTTACCACGGGTTTGCTCTACGGGGTCATCTTCGTCACCTATTCGCCTGAGGCTCCCCTGGATTTGGGGATAATTGCGCCGGAAGCACAACCGGTGGCCCTGCCGCCAACACTCACCCCGGCACCGTTGCTCGCGCCCACCTATCCACCTACCTGGACGCCTATCCCGACGCCGACGCCACTGCCCACCGGCACTGCAACCCAGACGCGCACGCCCACACCCACGGCCACAGCCACCAATACGCCCACACCGTTGCCCACATATACCTCAACGGCGACCGATACGCCGACCGTCACCAACACGCCGCCGCCCACCGCAACTGCCACCCAAATACCGTACTTCGTCGAAGACACCGACGACGAAAACAACTGCTACGATATCGGTATGAAGGGCACTGTCGTGGACGTTAACGGCATTCCAATTGAGGGTGTGGACATCAGGTACGGCGAATGGAATATCGGCGAGATGCACGCCCGGACCGACGTTGACGGAAGCTTCGCGCTGCCACTGGTGGTGGACAACAGGACGAATGCTAAACGTTCGCACGTCTGGTACATCCAGTTGATGGAAAACGGCCAGCCGGCATCGGAAGTTTTCAAATGGCAGTCCGATACGGTCAAGGATTGCGATGAAGACAATTCCGTCCAGGTCAAGGTCATCGACTTCCGCCGCCGCTACTGATAGTTACATCCTGAGGACACCTCGTCGGGGCACGTAACGCCCGCATTCGCCTGTGCGGGTGCGGGCACCTGCCCGGTCCGCCTCAATAATCGGTCCGGAAGTCCCTCCCTCCGGATAAGCCGACATTTGCCCGCCCCCTGGCAGTGCGGTACACTAGGTCTTCGTCCAGGTGTGATGACTATTATTGAGGGATGCCTTTCATTCGCTTATGAGACATAGATCAGCCAGCCCCACTCAGTGGTTCCCGAACCAGAATCGCACCCATACCCAGGCACTACGACAACGAGTCTCCTTCAAGTTTTTCGGATTTCCAATGATCGGTCTGCTCCTGCTGGCCGCGCTGCTTTGCCTGACAACGGCCCCAATCAGTGCCCAGGAAGAAGGGCCTCTCGTTCTCGCATTTTATTACGCCTGGTACGACCAAAATACGTGGACCTCGGGCACTGTGGCCGACCAGCCGCAGGCGCCCTATGTCTCGGCCGACGCGGCGGTGATGGAACGGCACATCGACCAGGCGATGGCAGCCGGCATTGACGCGTTCGTTGTCTCCTGGTACGGCCCCCAGGAGGCCAACAATCAGACCGAAGCCAATCTGCGCCAACTACTCGACATTGCCGCTGCCAAAGGTTTCAAAATAGCCGTCGATTTTGAGACCAAGGGACCGTTTTTCCCCGACAGAGACTCGGTCAGCGAGGCATTGCGCTATCTATTGGCCAACCACGCTCAGCACCCGGCCTACCTGAAATACGCCGGCAAGCCGGTCATCTTTTTCTGGCGCCAGCAGCGTTTTTCGGTCAGCCAGTGGCAGGAGATCCGATCTAGCGTCGATCCCAATCGAACCAGTCTCTGGATCGCCGAGGGCACCGACATCGATTACCAGTCTGTTTTCGACGGCCATCATCTCTATTCCATCGCCTGGTCACCCGACGTGGACCATACCCTGGACGACTGGTCCTTCCGGGTGCGCCAATACGAACACCAACAAGGTGTTGACCGCTTGTGGGTGGCAACAGTCATGCCCGGGTACGACGACACCGGCACAACTCGGAGTGATGCTTTCGCGGTTGATCGCCGGCAGGGAGCTTACTACCAGGAGAGTTGGGCTGCCGCGCGCGACAGCCATCCGGATTGGGTAATCATCACCAGCTTCAACGAATGGGTTGAAGGCACCATGATCGAGCCCAGCGCCACCTACGGGAACCTTTACCTCGACCTGACCCGCGAACAGGTGGCCCTGTTCAAAGCCGATCAGCCGGTATCCGACGCGCAGGACGACGAAAGCCAGCCGGAAACAAAGGCCACGACCGAGGCGCAGAGTACATCCGAGGAACCGGCACAAGACGGCCCTTCCATTCGCGCGGACGAAACGGTCCGCATCCGCAGCGGCCCCGGCACGCAATACGAACGCCTGGGGCGCCTGGCCAAGGGGAAGTCGCTGCCGGTCACCGGCAAGAGTGAGGATGACCTATGGTGGCAGGTGGAAGTTGCGACTGCAGTCAGCCCGGATGGCACGGGATGGGTGACGGCTGATTTCGTCACCTTTTCAGGCGATGCGGACGAGGTACCCATCGTAGAGGCACCGCAGCCGCCTCCCGAGAGCAGCCCGGCAACAACCACAACGGTGACCGTTACCGCCACTGCCGCACCGACTCAAACGCGGGCGCAGAGCAACAAGCCTTCACCCACGGCCACCAGGGCAACCCGCAAAGTCACGGGGACGCCTGCGCCCAGCCCTACCTGGGCAGGCAACATCCTGGCAACCCTGACGCCCAGCCCAACATCTCCTGAATCTGAGGCGAATGACAATGCCGCCAACCCGGCGGTCAGCACGGTGGAACCGCAGAGGAACCTTATCCTGGAGCAGGAGTTGACGTCGTCACCAGTGCCGTCCACCACCGCCGTGCCGGCAACCGGAACCGCCGTCGCACCCACTGCCACTTCCACGTTACGTTTGGAGACAGTGGCCAAACGGCAAGGGCCGCCCACCCTGCTGTGGGCCGGCGCGATCACCGTATTGGCGGCCGGAGGTCTGTCATTTGTCGCTGTGCGGCGCACGCGACTTGGCCGGCATCAGGCGTCGCGCCGGCGGCACTAATACTTGCGCACAATCGCCCGGTAGGAAGTCGGTTCGCGCAACTGAAATAGCTGGAACTCTTCACGCAGCAGGCGGACTTCGTCCAAGTCAATTTGGGCCAAGGCGTAGCCTTCCTCGACTTCGTCCATGGCCGCGTGCGTCTCACCCCGCGGCCCTACGACGCAACTGTGACCCAGGAAGGTGTAGGTCGGCTCTTGCCCCACCCGGCTCGACGCCGCCAAAAAGACCGAGTTTTCAAAGGCACGTGCCGTGGTCAGGGCCTGCCACTCCTCCGGGTAGGCACGCTCCCAACTGGCACACAGGCAAATAAGTTCGGCGCCGTCGAGCGCCAGGCAGCGAGCTACCTCCGGAAAGGCCAGGTCCCAGCCAAGCATAATGCCAATATTGCCCAGGCTGGTCTCGAAGACCGGGTAGCGATAGCCCGCACGAAAAGCCATTCGTTCTTCCCCGTGCAAGTGCACCTTACGGTACTCGCCGATCAATTCCCCGTCTGGGCCGACCAGGACGGCCGCATTGTAGATGATACTTTCGACCTTCTCCTTGAGGGCCAACCCAAACACAATGTGTGTCCCAAATTCGGCTGCCCGCTGGGAGATCAGATTGACACTATGACCCGGAATCGCCTCAGCCAGGTCGGTAAATCCGACGCCACACTCGGTGCCGGTCGTAATCAACTCTGGGAACACGATCAAATCAACCCGCTGTTGCAGGCAAATTTGCTCTACAAAATCACTCATCCGCAGCAGGTTATCCCCCACTTCACTCAGCTTGGGGGCCATCTGCACGACGACCACTTTTATCTCGCGCACGGTATTCTCTCCTTTGCCAACGTTTGGCCAGATAATTGTCGTTCAATTCTGCGTTAGCCGCAGGTCACCGTTTCGAAACCAAAATGTTCACGAGTAATAGAACATGCGTGCTATCATTATAGCAAACTTCACGCCGGGCAGTCAAGTCACAATAAGCGGGATGTGCCCCAAAATCGATGAGCCTGGAGAGGAACCCAAATAATCTACCTTCAGTGGCGTGTTCGTACGAACGTCGCGGTCTTATGCCGGCCTTCACTCCCGCGGCAAGGAGCCGACCTGACCGCCTTGCGGAAGCCTGCTGCCCAATTGAAGCAATACTCGGCGCAAATCCTCCGGTAGCGGCGCCTCTAACTCAAGCTGCTCCCCAGACAGCGGATGGCGAAAAGATAGCCGCCAGGCGTGCAGAAACTGGCGTCCCAAATTCAGTTTGTCTTTGCGCCGGCCATATACCCGATCAGCAACCACCGGCAATCCCAACCAGCTCAGGTGAACGCGGATCTGGTGCGTCCGCCCCGTTTCGAGACCGACCTCCAGCAGGCTGTATGTCCCCAAATCCTCCACAAGCCGGTAACTCGTCCGCGCCGCCCTTCCGGCACCCACAACCGCCATCCGTTTGCGGTTGGCCGAATCCCGGCCGATGGGCGCATCGATAATCCCCTGGGGTGACGTTGGTCGACCGTGAACCAGAGCCAAATAGGTCTTGCGGACCTCCCGAGTCTTGAACTGCCGCCGCAGGTCGGCTAACGCCGTTTCCGTCTTGGCCACCAACAGCAGGCCAGAAGTGTCGCGATCCAGCCGGTGCACAATTCCCGGTCGTTGCCAGTCGCCGGCATTCAGGTCGGGGTAGCGGGCCAGCAGTGCATTGACCAACGTGTCTTGCCAATGACCGGCCGCCGGATGGACCACCAAACCGGCCGGTTTGTTAACCACCAGCAACGCTTCATCTTCCCACACAACGTCCAGGTCAAGCGGTTGCGGAGAGACGACCAGTGGGGTTTCCGGCTCCAGGTATACCGTAATCGACATGCCGGCTTCCACAGACAGACTGGGCTTGGCCGGCTGACCGTCTACCAGAACGAGACCGTCTCGAATCAGCCGCTGCACCCTGGCACGCGACAATGTTTCAAGACGGCCGGCCACAAACCGGTCCAGGCGTTGGCCGCCGACGTCAACTTGCAGGTGGATCGTGTCGCTCGAAGGGTCAATCACAGTTCACCCACCGCCGTGAGCCAACGCAGCAGGTTATTCCTCTTGTCCATCGTGGAGTTCTGAAATGCGCTGTATCGCCTGAAGCGCCACCGAGGCACGCTTACCACCGGCTTCGCGATAGGCACGTTGCCGCTCCCGCAGATGGCGCGCGGCGAATATGCCCCGGAGCGAACGGTTCGTTCCCAGGCTGGACAAATCCGCGCCTTCGTCTGGCCCGGCCTGTGGCCGCAGCCAGCGGCGCAGACTCGCGGCCCGGCGCAGGTATTCGGCCTGGCCCCGACGGGCAAAGGCTACTATACGTGCCAGAGCACCTTCCGCCTCTCGGCCCTCGCCGCCGATCACCGATTGATTACTCATAGCTTCTCATCCTCAACGGCTGTTTCAGAATCATCGTCCCCACCGCTATGCAGTTCTTCGCGCCACAGAGAGTAGGCGATCAGGGCCACGCCAATCACAATCGAAGAATCGGCTACATTGAAGATCGGCCAAAATCCTACGTCAATAAAATCAGTCACCGAACCGAAACGCAGGCGGTCGAACAGATTGCCGATGGCGCCGCCCAGTTGCAGCCCCAAACTGATGCGGATCAACCAACTGCCGGCCGGCAGATTGCGATAATACAGGACAATTACCACCACCACAACGGCAGCGACGACGATGAAGAAGCCCCCTTGGTTAGGGAAGA
>CAZHBM010000162.1:0-8196 GCA_964529945.1 uncultured Anaerolineales bacterium
TTGGGCGCGGTTGCCTGAACCCCTCCTGGCGCGGGCCAGCAACCGCATTGTGAACGAGGTAGCCGGCGTGAACCGCGTGGTCTACGATGTCAGCAGCAAACCTCCGGCAACCGTTGAATGGGAGTAGATGCCTGAAGGCGTATTCGGACAAAACTCAAACAGGGAACGAGTCTCGGCCACCGACTTGGAGCACAGGGAGCGCTGAACATGGTTGAGGCCAGGACGATTATGGGACAAATGAACATCGTGGGCGGCCAGTGGGTCAGCGATGTTCCGAATGCCCTGGCGGTACGTGAGCCTGCTGCCGACGGCGGCTATGCCTCGCGCAAGGGTGACTTGTTCGTCGTGGTCCAATTGTTTTATTGCGACGAACGAAACCCCTGGTGCCGTCAACTGAGCCAGGTGTTGACCACCACGGTACGCAATACCTACTACCAATCCCCGACCAGCATCGCCGCCAGCCTGCGACGGGCGGTAATGGCGGCCAATGCCCTCCTGTTGGACCAGGCCGATAGCCTGGTGGTGCCTCCGACACCATCCCAGCCCGGTCCCCACGAGCCGATACGCGCCGGCGTTGCCGTTATGGCCGTCCGCGGCAGCGATATTTTTGTGGCGACCGTTGGGCCGGCGGCTGCTTACCTGGCCGGCCAGGAAGATTTGCGGGACATTGCCGGGACCACTCCGCAGGCGGAGGGCGACCCGACGTATGCCAGGGGCGATGTTTTGCTGGGAGAGCGACCGGATGTAAAGATCGAACTGGCTCACGCGTCCGTTAATAGCGGACAGATAGTGATTCTGAGTGACGGACGGTTCGCTGCCCTGGCCGGCTCTCACCCGGTTGAGTCGACCTTGAAATTCACCAGCGTAGAGGAAACGCTGTCGACCTTGGGCAAGCTGGCTGGTGGTCGAGACTGTACGGCCTTGGTGGTCCAGGTATTGCTGCAACCGGCCGCTCCCCGCAAGGTGGAGGAACCCAAGGCTGCCACGCCGATTTCCCTTTCTCGCCCCGCGGTCCCGGCTGGGGTTGAGGAACAGGCTTCTACCAAAGGCGGGCGGGCGGCGCTGCCACCGTTCCAGCCTGTGGATTTCCAGCATTGGTTGGCCGGGGTCACCCAGGCCGGCTCCAGCGCGGTGAGGCAGGTGTGGTCCGGCGCGCGACTCATCGGCCGGGCGTTGCTGCCCAGTCCGGGCAACGCCAACGGTATGGACCTGGCAGCGCGGGCAGAAATGGAAGCCGGTTCAGAGGCCATCGCCCGGGCCTCGGCCCAAACCCAACGAACTTTGCGAATTGTGGCCATCGTGCTGCCGATTGCCGTATTGACGTTGACCCTGGCGGTCTACTGGCAGCGAACGGCCAGCCTGGAGAGCAACTACCAGGCCTTGATAACGACGGCTGAAACGTCTTATCAACAAGCTGTCGGCAGCGAAGACCGCCAGCAGGCGCGCGAACTCCTGGCTCAGGCGGGGACCGCACTGGAAGAAGCCAGGACCATCACGCCCGACGATCCGCAGGTTTTGGAGTTGGTCGCCCTGGTCGATGACGAACGCGATCAGATCGATAACGTGGAAAGGCTGTATTGGATCGGGCGCGTATATACCTATGAAGGCTCACCGCTTCATCTACGCCGCATCGTGGTCAACGATCTGGACGTATACGTGCTCGATTCGGGTATGGACCGCGTCTACCATCATCAGTTGGAGGCAACGCTGGACAGCCTGCAACCGGGAGAAGGCAACCCTATTTTGGTCGAACGCGGCCAACAGGCCGGCTCCACGGTCGTCGGTGAAATCATGGATGTCATCTGGATGTCGGCCGGGGGCGGTCGCCCTAACAGCAGCTTGTTGATGCTGGAAAGCGCCGGCTTGCTGGAGTACAATCCCCGCATGGGGTTGAACCCGGTTGAAGCCGGTGGATCCCGTCAGTGGTTGGGGCCGGTTGCGGCCACCGGTTATGGAGGCAACTTCTACGTGTTGGATCCGCCGGCCGGGCAGATATACCGCTATTTGCCGGCAGGTGGGGGTTATTCAAATCTGCCGGAATTCTACTTTCCAGACAGTGCGCCGGCAGATCTTCAGGGCGCCGTTGATCTGGCAATTGACGGCTTCGTCTACGTGCTGTACGCCGACTGCACAATACACAAATACGAGCGGGGCGTTCCGGTTGAGTTTCCCATCACGGGCATGCCCACACCTATGAAGAGTTGTGTAACGATTCTGGCGGCGCCCGACCAGGTGTTGCGGTTCATCTACGTGGCCGACGCCGGGAACAAACGTATCGTGCAGTTGGATAAGCAGGGCCGTTTCCTGCGCCAGATCAAACCGCGGGAAGAAGATGCGGTCGATTTCTCCACGCTCAAGTCCATTTTCGTGGACGAATTGAACGGCAAGCTGTATTTCCTCGATGGCCGTTCATTGTACATCGCCAATCTGCCCCCGTTGCCATAACTCGCGCCACTAGCCTTTGAGTAACCATGTTTTGGTGAGCGTTGTCTTGCCGTAGGGTGATCGTAGTGTAGAAATGGCATATTTGGTCGTGGTGCGATAAGCAACATGGCGTAGGCGATTTTGCTAGTCAGTCAAGGCGTGATATAATTTCATCTATATGGCTACGTATACAGGAACTCAATCCACAAAATCACCGCTGAATTCAGGGCGGCCTTCTCTCGCGTCTTATCTTCTCACGGTCGCATTATCCATCATCTTCTTGGTGGGTGGCGGATATTTCGGCTACATCTTCTATGCTACCGTCAAAGATGTGGTGGCTCATTCGGAGCTGCCTACTCTGCCCTACATTGATTTGACTCTGCCTGTCATCAACTCGGCCGGGCGCAATTATCCCAATCCGCGAGCGGCGACTAACCCGCAGCCGGTGACCAGTTTGACCGGCGACGTGCTGCCCAACTGGGAAGAGGCGGAACGCGTCAACATTCTGCTTCTGGGTATCGACCAGCGACCGGACGAGTATATCTCTCGCACGGACACGATGATTCTGGTCACCGTGGACCCGGCTACCGGTAAGGCCGGCATGTTGAGTATCCCCCGAGACCTGTGGGTGACCATTCCCGGATATGGGGAGAATCGCGTCAACACGGCGCACTATCTGGGAGAAAAGAATGGTTACCCGGGTGGTGGCCCGGCACTGGCAATGAAAACCGTCCAGTATAACCTGGGCGTGCCGGTCCATTTCTTTGTGCGGGTTGACTTCAATGGTTTCCGCCGCATCGTCGACACCTTGGGCGGCATTGACATTGATGTGCCGCAGGCGATCAACGACCCCAAGTACCCCGACGAGAACTACGGCTACGATCCGTTCTACATCGAAACCGGCCCCCAACATTTGGATGGTTACACGGCATTGAAATATGCCCGCACCCGTGCCACCAGCGACTCTGACTTCGACCGGGCGCGACGACAGCAGGCGGTATTGTTGGCAATTCGTGAAAAGGCAGTGGCGGTGGGTGTCATTCCCAAGATCCCGGAGTTGTGGACAACGATGGCCGACACCGTGCAAACGGATTTGCAGCTGGTCGACATTGTCGAGTTGGCAAAGCTGGCCGACAAATTCTCCAGCGACAACATTGAAACGGCTGTCATTGATCGCTCTATGACCGTCGACTACAGGACCGACACCGGTGCCCAGGTGCTGCTGCCCATACGAGAAAAGATCCGCCCGGTCGTTGACCGCATTTTTTCCTCGCCGGAACCGCTGGCGGTAGCGGCAACGCCGACACCCAGCCCGCAAGAGGTTGCTCAGGCGCAGGCCGAAGCAGCCGAAGAGAATCAGCTTCGAGCGGAAATAATGGCCGGCTTGCAGGATGAAAATGCCAAGATCGTCGTCCAGAATGGTACGGCGCGTGCAGAACTGGCGGCCAAAACTGCTCAGTACCTGCGTGACCAGGGCTTCACCGTGGTTCAATTTGGGCCGGCCGATCGCACCGATTACCCGCGCACCGTCATCGTCGATTACACCGGCAAAGCATATGCGCTGGAGTATCTGACGAATATCTTTAACGTGGCGGACGAGAATATTCGCCGCAGTCCGAATCTCAAGAGTGATGTGGACATTCGAGTAATTATCGGCGCCGATTTTGAGCCGCCTGAAGCACGTTTGATGCAGCCTGTTCAGTCCGGTTCCTTTATCCAATCGTCCAACAGCCAGTAGTATTGCCAGGTATCGATGCCTGGGTGTAGCGCGGCTTGACGACTGTGCCTGAAACAGAGAGTGTGCCACACAATGAGTGATTCTCGGTTGGCTGTCGGTGTCGACATGATAGAGATAAACCGCATTGAAGAAGTGCTCCAACGCCACGGAGAGCGATTCCTGCGCCGGGTTTTTACGCAAGGTGAGTTGGCCTATGCCAAAGGCAAGATTTATGCTCTGGCGACCCGCTGGGCGGCCAAAGAAGCTGCGGCTAAGGCATTGGGTACCGGAATCGGGGAAGTGGACTTCAACGAAATTGAGGTGGTCTGCGACGGTAAGGGAAAGCCGGAACTGCTACTCCATCATCGGGCAGCCCGGTTGGCAGAAGAGTTGAAACTCAGCAAGTTTGCCGTTAGTCTTTCGCATACGCAAGAGTATGCGGTGGCGTTTGTGGTAGCTCGAGACTGATCGGCAGTGCAAGATTCCAGAGTCTCCTCCTACGATTGCCAACAACATTTGGATGTGGAGCAAGAAAGGGTTTCTATGACCGAACTCAAGAAAACCTCCGAACAAATCTCATTTGAACTCAACGGTTTTTTGATCCGTCTGGGCCTTTCGATCGGGTTGATCGCGTTGGCCCTTGTGCTGGCAGCTCGCTTTCACCAGCTCTGAAAGACTTGCATTTGCTGGTCAGTGCTGGTATACTCGGAAATGATCGGGCGGTTAGCTCAGTTGGCTAGAGCGCATGCTTGACATGCATGAGGTCACAAGTTCAAGTCTTGTACCGCCCACAGGCACAATTGCCCTCACCTATCATAGGTGAGGGCAATTTGTTTTTTGCATAGCGGAATGGCCGTTTGTTTGTCGTGGAAAGGCAGCGCCGCCCGCGCTAGCGTAAACGGAACGCGGCCACGATCAGGCCAATGCCACCGATGATAGCGAAGACACCGAGCACCAGCGGTACCGCCAAAGCGGCCGTGAGCGGCGAAATAAGCAGCACGATGCCAATGATAATATTCAGGATGCCGAGCAGTAGCGCACCCAAGCCTTCTCCCTGGAAAGCCTTGACCAGGCTCAATACACCGATGATCAATCCCTGGATTCCCAGGACGATGACCAATGTGGCCGGCACCAGGATGCTGCTGTATAGCGGATGCCGGAGCACGAACAGCCCGGCCAGAATGCCCACGATACCGATCAGCAGTGACCATATCCAATGGATACCAGCTGTACCGACGAATACGCGCACAATCGATAGGATGCCGGCGACGAGCCAGTAGGCGCCGACGAATGTGACCAGTACGACCATTGTCATACCTGGCGCAACGATGAGATACAAGCCCAACACCAGGGTGGCAATTCCCTCGAGCAGGACCAGCCACCACGCTCCCGACAGACCGCGTTGCGCTGCAACTACCATGACCTACCTCCTGTATAAGAAAAAGGTTGTGCAAATCCGGTGCCCTTATTGTACCATATTTCACTCAGTTTTACAGACTAAATTGGAATCCACTCGTGTCTGGGGGGCAGGATGAGAAATGTCTTGCCGGCGGGCGGGGAATAGCGTGCAATCACCGGTTGCAGGATATAGCTCCTGCGCGGATCGTCGTCGTGTCAGCTGCAACGCTAACACTCTGGACTGCTAGGAGAAGAAGCCTATTGCAGCTGGCGGTCACGTCTGCTACACTTTTCATACGTCTGCCGCAGCGAAAAAATAGGCATGTGTCTTTCGAGTGGGGAGACTCATAACAGGAGGTCTCATGGATAAGGTGGATGTCATGAGTGAGCGCAAGGCCCTGGCCCTGGCCATTGTTGCCTTGGACGAGGTTGCCCGGCGTCAAGGGGGTGGCGCGACTGCCGGAGAATGGTACCTTGCCCGGCGTACGATCAAATCCCTGTTGGACAAATTTCGCGCCGGCGAAGGAAAGCAAATTGTATCCCCTTAGGAGCTACCCCCCGCTGTTCGACGTGCCCGCCCGACGACGCGCCCGCGTGGTTGAGTGATTCTTCAAGGCGTACAACTCCCGCGACAGGTTCTCTCCGAGGCCAATCCTCCTATTCTCTCCCCCTCCGTTAGACAGACCCCACTCCGGCCGTAAACACTGTATGTTGTGGCATAATTGCTTGTGATACACAACATATTGTGATATAGTATACATTGCAAATCATAGTGAAATATGGTATACTGGATTACATTACATAAGAATGGGGTGAAAATCAGGGCTACGTGACGCAAGAACTGCTTCAGCGGTTGAAGTCAGAAAACGTGACGGTCAGGTGGCGTGCGGTTGCCGACCTGTCTGTTGCTGCAGGAATTAAAGATGAGGTTGTTCTGTCTATCCTGGCCGATGCACTGGCCGATGAGCATCCTTTCGTACGCTGGCTGGCCGGCAAGAGCCTTGCGCAGAGTGAGGCCGGTCGTCGCCGGTTATCCACGTTGCTGGAAACGGGCTCGCAACAGGTCAGGGCGACTGCAGCAGACGCATTTTACTATGCCGACGCCAATGACGTGACGGCCCTTGAGAAAACTCTGTCCGACGCGGACAGCCTGGTGCGCCAGAGTGCCGTCGAGGTGTTGGCGCGGAAGCGCCAGCAGCTTCTGGTGCCGCACCTGAACAATCTGCTGCACGATGACAGCCCCTGGATTCGACGGGTTGCTGCCAGGGTGATGGGGCATCGCGGCGACAGCCAGAATATTGGCGTCCTGGTCGAGTTACTGTCGGATGAATCGCCTTTGGTGAGACGCAGTGCCGCCTACGCGCTGGGAGCTATGCGAGCTCGGGCGGCGACCAGGCTTCTGGTTGATGCGCTCGATGACCCTGACCCGGCAGTGCGCCGAAATGCAGCCTGGAGCCTGGGGCGCATCGGTGACGAGAGTGTGGCGGAGAATCTGCAAGGGCTTCTCAAGGACAGAGCCCTTGACGGTGAGGTGGCCGCCGAGGCGGCTCACGCGTTGAGTTCAATTCGCGGGCCGTTCTGGCGACGGTTGAGTGCGTAGACAAGCGTGCGGGGCATATGGCCAAGTTGAACGATCGTTCGAACTCACTGAGTAACCAACTGGTAAAGCGTATCACCGACTTGAAACTGGAAACGCCGGCGATCGCCTTTTTGTCCGCGTACAAACCTTTTACGTTCTTGGGCAGCCAGTGCGTTTTGCTGATGCAACCTGTCCTGGATGTGTTTGTGTCCAGGATGATTACGAGCGAGTTGGTTGGGTTGTTGGGAGATCGGGATCGTTACGAGGAGTTTGTCGGTCGACTGGAGGCAAGTGATGGCAGATGAGCGCCGAGACATTGACTGAGCTGTTGGCGCCCCACTCAAAGTTGATCTTGCTGGCATTTCTTTGCCTGTTCGGTCTCCTGGTCTACTTTAGTTGGTGGCAACAACGCAAAGGGGAGACGCCCCTGTTTCGTGACATACCCGCTTTCAGAGCGCTTCAGATGGCGGTGAGCGACGCGGTTGAAGCCGGGCGCACCGTGCATTTGGCGATGGGCTTGGGAGGCATATCATCCGACACCACGGCTGACAGTCTGGCGTCTGTTGAAGTGCTCGATTATCTGGCCGCCGAGTCGGCGACCAAAGGGCTGGCTCCCATCGTTACGATGGCCGACGCCACCTTGTTGCCGGTCGCTCAAGATGCCCTGCGTCGCCAATATCGCTTGAAGCGCGATGGCCTGGTCGAGCCCTTACCGGACGTCCGCTGGCTGTCTCCCGAACCTTCGGCCTATGCAGCCGGCGTAATGGGGCTCTCGGGTGCCGAACAAATTCAGGCCAGCGTGATGGCTGGCGTATTTGGAGATGAATACCTGCTGTTGGCTGAGGCCGCTGATCGCCATTCCGAAAGCCAGATCGGGGCCGTCAGCGATCCGACGGTTCTCCCCTTCGTTTATGCCACGGCCGATAACATGTTAATGGGAGAAGAAATGTACGCTGCCGGCGCCTATCTAACCCATAAGCCGTGGCACATGGCCAGCCTCAAGGCTCAGGATTGGGTACGCTGGATCGTCGTTGCAGGTATTTTTGCTGCTGTCGTGGTCACCACGTTCGTTTAGCCG
>CAZHBM010000163.1:0-8158 GCA_964529945.1 uncultured Anaerolineales bacterium
TGAAGCTTTCGGCCGAGATACCGATCAAGCCCGAAATCCAGGAGTTCGCCCTGGAGGACGCCAACCAGGCCCTACTCGAGCTCAAAACGCGCAGCATTCGCGGCGCCAAAGTGCTGGTGATCGACTAGCGTCGCGCCACCCGGTCCCGGCGCGCTCACATTGTGTTTAAAGAAACGCAAAGAATCAGGCAAAGTTCTATTGTGGGTGGGGCCTTCCACCCACAATAGAACTTCAAAAGACAAAACCGGTCACCGGCCCAGGTGACCATTTACAGAGAGAATGGGACACACCCATTTACAGGAAACTCAACGCCCTATGAACGACAACAATACCAAACAACGCAACCAGGTAATGGCCGTCCTCTTCACCGGCGTCCTGATGGGCGCGCTCGATATCGCCATCGTGGGGCCGGCCCTGCCGGCCATACAGCGCTATTTTGGCGTCGGCGAGCGCTCCGTTGCCTGGATTTTCAGCATCTACGTCCTGTTCAATCTCATCGGCACCCCCTTGATGGCTAAGCTATCGGACATCTTCGGCCGCCGCAGTATCTACGTCCTGGACGTGGTTCTGTTCGCCTGCGGTTCGTTGACGGTCGCCCTGGCGCCTGGCTTCGGGGTGTTGCTTCTGGGCCGAGCCATTCAAGGTTTTGGTTCCGGCGGCATCTTCCCCGTCGCCAGCGCGGTCAT
This sequence comes from uncultured Anaerolineales bacterium, assembly GCA_964529945.1. Lineage (GTDB taxonomy): Bacteria > Chloroflexota > Anaerolineae > 4572-78 > NAK82 > CAZHBM01. The sequence continues at coordinate 687 of CAZHBM010000163.1, forward strand.
TGGTGATACCTTCCCGGCCGAGAAACGCGGCGGCGCCCTGGGCCTGATCGGCGCTGTCTTCGGCATCGCCTTCATCATCGGGCCTGTCCTGGGCGGCGCGCTGCTGTTGGTTGGTTGGCAGTGGCTGTTTCTCATCAATCTGCCGGTTGCGCTGGGAGTCATCGTGGCCGGCTTACGCCTCCTGCCCGCCACACGCGCCGAGCGCCGGCCGGTCATTGACTGGCAAGGCATGGTGACCCTGGCCCTATTGTTGGGGTCACTTGCCTTCGGAATCAGCCAAATCAACACGGCCGACTTTCTGGGTAGTCTGGCTTCGACCAGAGTCTTTCCCTTCCTGCTCCTGAGCCTGGCCTTGCTGCCTGTGTTTTGGCACGCCGAAGGCAAGGCCTCGGATCCGGTGCTGCGCCTGGGTCTGTACAGTTCGCGACAGATGATGCTCGTATCGGGCCTGGCAGCCGGCGCCGGCCTGACGGAAGCCGGCATGGCCTTCATCCCGCAACTGGCCGTGGCCGCTTTTGGGGTTTCCACCTCCAGCGCCAGTTTTATGTTGTTGCCCCTGGTGGCGGCCGTAGCCGTCGGCTCGCCTGTTGTCGGGCGTTTTCTGGACCGGCAGGGATCGCGACGGGTGGTTCTATTTGGCAGCCTGTTCCTGACCATCGGCTTGACCTGCCTTGGTCTGCTGGGCGCCCACAATCAGGCCTTCTTCTACCTGTCTCTGGTGCTCACGGGGCTTGGAATGGCCAGCCTGATCGGCGCCCCCCTGCGCTACATCGTTTTGGCCGAGGCTAGGGCGGCCGAGCGGGCCACCGCTCAGGGCTCACTTAACATTTTTATCGGCGTCGGCCAGCTGATCGGCGGCGTCTTGATTGGAGCCATCGCCGCCTCAATCGGTGGCGGCGCCGCCGGTTATTCATCCGCCTACCAGGTGGCGGCCGCCATCGCGTTGGTGCTCGTGCTGTGTGCCACCGGATTAAAGAATCGCCAACAGGAAACGGCCACGATGAGCAAAAACAACACGCCCACCGGGCTACCATTCCATTCCGACCGGCGTTGAGAGGCACGCATCGCGCCGAACCGGGACGTCAATTGAGCGCCCGGCCGGCCGCTTCTTGTCCTCGTCTCCTCCTGACGCCCCTACCAATAGGAATAAGCACGCCCTATTGCCCGACATTCCACATTCCGTTCACTAAGCCTCCACAGAATCTCCACAATCATCGGCTAGAATAGATATTGATGCTTACTTGTGCAATTTTACACCCTTACCACACAAGCTTTCGTCGGGAAAGGAAGAACACTAAGTTATGAAACGAGCACTGATTGTTATCGCCGCCCTGGTGATTGTGGCAGGCGTCCTGATTTATCTGGGGGTTTTGCCGACTGCCGGCCTGGTGACTCAACTCGACCGATTGGGCATCAACCCCTTCGCCACCGAGACGGCCAGCGAGCAACGGCGGGTGTCGCCTGATCAGGCGCATCTGGTAGAGACAGGTACCGTGTCTTCGTACATCAAAGCCACCGGCAACCTGGAAGCCCGCGACACGGCCTCGCTTAGTTTTGAAATCAACGGCACGGTCGCCGAGGTGCTGGTAAAACGCGGTGACAAAGTTCAGAAAGGCGACGTTCTGGCCAGGCTGGACACGACCGACCTGGAGTTGTCCGTAACCCAGGCAGAGATTTCGCTCCAGAAGGCTGAGGCCGACCTGGCTCAGGTCACTGCCGACCCTGACCCGGACGACCTGGCCAGCGCCCGGGCTTCGTTGGCGAGCGCGCAAGCCAGCTACGACGCCGTTCTGCAAGGCACCAGTGAGGAAGAAGTGACCGTGGCCGCCGCCAGCCTGCGTAAAGCGGAAGTGGCGCTGCAGGACGCTCAGGCGGCCTACGACAAAATCGCCTACCGGGGCGACGTAGCTGCATCGTCCGAGGCGACTACCCTGCAGGATGCGACCATCGACTACGAATCGGCCCTGGCCAGCTACCAGATGTCGGTCGAGGACCCGACCAACGATTCGATCCTGTCGGCGGCATCCCAGGTCGCCCAGGCCCAGGCCACCCTTAACAACTTGCTGGAAGGCAGCTCCAAGGAAGACATTGAGGTGGCCCAGGCCAACGTCAAATCGGCCCAGTTGACCCTGGAACAGGCTCAGCGCGAAATGGACCAGGCCAGCCTCACGGCCCGTTTCAGCGGTACCGTAACTGCCGTCAATACCAGCGTCGGCGAGCGGTTGGAGCTGGCCGGCGTGATTGACCTGGCCGACCTGTCTGAATTGCACATTGACGTCCCGGTCGACGAGATCGACCTGCCCAGCGTGGCCGTCGGCCAATCGGCGACGATCGTGTTGGATGCCCTGCCCGACGTGACCATTGCCGGCAAGGTAACCGCCATCGCCCCCAGCCCGACCGAAGACAGCGGCGTGGTGACTTACGAAGTGACCGTCACCCTGGACGAGCAGCAGCCCGGGGCTGTTGTCGGTATGACCAGCAACGTGTCGATTGAAACCGAAAGGCACGACAACGTTGTTGTCATCCCGGCCGATTACGTCGGCAGCAACAGCGCCACCGGCGAAACCTACGTCAACCTGGTCAAACCGGACGGTACTGTTGTCAAGACCGTGGTTGAATTGGGTATTCGCGAGGACGACAATATCGAAGTCGTCAGCGGTTTGTCGGCCGGTGATCGAATAACGACCCCGACTCTGGACCTGACGGCTACCACCACTTCGAGCCAATCCGGAAATGGAGCCCGTATGCCGATGATGATGGGCGGCGGCGGTGGACGACCACCCGAAGGCGGCGGTGGAGTCGGAGCCCCCTAGTGGATTTGCCGGTTGCACGAATCAATCGAAGTGCGGCGTGGGCTAACCAATGATCACTAGCAGGCGTAGTCCCAAACAGTGTAATAGGAAAAGTAGAGGCTTAATTGCAGATGGCAGAAGCAGAGATTGTAATTGACGTCAAGAATCTGACGAAATCGTATAAGATGGGCCAGGTGATCGTACACGCCTTGCGCGGCGTGTCGATGCAGGTACGCAAGGGCGAGATGGTCGCCATCATGGGGCCCTCCGGTTCGGGCAAGTCAACGTTGATGAATATGCTCGGCTGCCTGGACATTCCCACCTCCGGCGATTATTACCTGGATGGGACCAAGGTCAGCAACCTGGGCGACAAGGCTCTGACCGGAATACGCCGTCACAAGATCGGATTCGTGTTCCAGACCTATAACCTGTTGTCCCGCACGTCGGCCCTGGCCAACGTGGAACTGCCGCTGATCTATGCCGGCGTGCCCCGGCGCGAAAGGCGCCGAAGAGCCAAGGCAGCCCTGGAAATGGTCGGGCTTGCCGATCGAATGTACCACCACCCCAACGAGCTCTCGGGCGGCCAACAGCAACGCGTTGGTATCGCCCGATCGCTGGCTTCTTCCCCGTCCATCATTCTGGCCGACGAACCGACCGGCAACCTGGACACCATCGCGGGCGAGGAGGTCATGTCCATCTTTCAGCGCCTCAACCGCGAACGCGGGATGACCGTGATATTGGTGACCCACGAACCCGACATCTCCCAGCACGCCGAGCGTATCATCTGGCTGCGCGACGGGTTGGTGGAGAAGACCGAAACGGTCACCGAGCGCATTCTGGCCAATGGTTGGCTGGAGCAGGCCGCCAAGACGCCCCCGTCTGAGGAACTAATCCAGGAGGTGGTCAAATGAGCTCGATTTTCGAAGGCTTCTTCATCGCCCTGCGTGGCCTGTCGAGCAACAAGGTTCGTGCTGCGCTGACCATGCTGGGCATCATCATCGGTGTGGCGGCAGTCATTGCTCTCGTGTCCATCGGCCAGGGCTTTTCCAGCTACGTCACCGAACAACTATCGGGTCTGGGCACCAACACTCTGCGCATCATGGAAGACCGCCGGGTGGAAGGGGCGCAACCCTTAACCACTTCGGACGTCGAGGCACTGAGCGATCCGATTGCCTGCCCGGCCGTAGAGGCTGTGGCGCCCGTCTATCAAGGAAACGCCACCGTCTCCTACGCCGGCACCTCCTACGAGCCGTCGGTTTTGGGCGTGACGCCGGACTACCAGACAGTCGAGAACTACGAGATGCAGTCCGGGCGGTTCCTGCAGGCTTCGGACGTTGACCATCGAGAAAAAGTGGCCGTACTGGGCAGCACGACCTACGAAAACCTTTTTCCGGACGGCTCCTATCCCATCGGCGAGACGATCCGTCTCAACGACGTCACCTTCGACATCATCGGTGTGATGGCCGAGAAGGGCAGTTCCGGCATGACCGACAGCGACGACGTCATCCTGGTGCCGCTGACAACCGCCCAAACACGCCTGTTTTCGGCCTCCACCTACCGCGGCGAGTACACGCTGTCGACCATCAGCCTGATGGTCAAGTCGGAGGACTATCTCAATCTGGCCATTGACGAAGCGACCACCGTTCTGCGCAGACAACACCGCCTGACGGGTAACGCCCAAGACGACTTTCGCATTTTCAATCCGGCCGACCTGGTGCAAACCGCCACCGATATCACCGGCACGCTGACCATCTTCCTGGGCGCCATCGCCGCCATCTCGCTTATCGTCGGCGGTATCGGAATTATGAACATCATGCTGGTATCCGTGACCGAGCGTACGCGCGAGATCGGTCTGCGTAAGGCAGTCGGCGCCGGGAAAGGCGACATTTTGTGGCAATTTCTTATCGAAGCCATGGTCCTGTCCGTGTTAGGTGGCGTCATCGGCATTGGGGTTGGCACCGCCATCTCCCGAACCGTAGGACCGATGTTGAATGTGACCACGGTGGTATCCAGGGAAAGCGTGATGCTCTCGGTCGGATTTTCGGCATTCGTGGGCCTGTTCTTTGGTATCTATCCCGCTATGCGTGCCGCCAACCTGCGACCTATCGATGCCTTGCGCTACGAGTAGTCGAAGACTGCGAGTAGTCGAAGACTGCGAGTAGTCGAAGACTGCGAGTAGTCGAAGACTATGAGTAGTCGCAGACTACAACTTGGGCTACGGTAGCAACGTAGTGTATACTGTCAGTAAGGAGACAACCAGAATGCTTAGAACCAGAATCTTCAGACCCGCGCAGCTTAGTTACCGGCTGGGATTGGGCTGTTTATTGATACTGCTTCTCTTGAGTGCCGTCCTGGCACCGGCGGCCGCGGCCCAGACCGATCAGGCCGCAACCCTGACCGTCAACTCGGTCTTGGTCAACGTCCACGGCGGCCCGTCTGTCACGGTGCCCGTGGTCGCGACCCTCAGCCGCGGGGAGCAGGCAACCATCACCGGCTATCAGGCCAACGGGGATTGGTGGCAGGTCAGCCTGCCCGGAGGCGGTGGCGGCTGGGTGCGTGACCGCGATAACAATTTTTCCATCAGCGGGGATACGACGCCCTTCACTAGCCCACCTGTGACCCAGGCCAGCACCCAGACTACCAGCACGCTGGTATTCCAGACGTCCAGCGGGGGTGTCATCTACGCCGTTGACGTCGATCCGGCCACCGGCATCGCCACTTCGGGGGCACGTCTTCTGACCACCGGCATGGATCCGGCTATCTCGCCCGATGGGCAGCAGGTCGCCTTCACCCGTTGGACCAACGAAAACAACGGTGCCCTGGGCAGCCTGTGGGTCATCAACGTCGACGGTAGCGGTGAACGAGTGGTGCGGGAAAACATCCACCAGCCCAAATCGCCTACCTGGTCCGCCGACGGCACGCAGATTGCCATCAACGTCATGAACGGCGGGCGCGACGACTACGAGTATCGCTGCACCAGCCAGATACCCAGCGATCCGATCTACAATCCGGACGAAGACAACCGGAGTGGTATCAAGGTCAAGATCGAGCACGAAGAGGATGGCGACATATCGGTCAGGTTCTGCTACACGCTGCTGCCCCACCCCTACTGGGGTATTATGGTGCTGGACGTGGCTACCGGCAAGGGCGACATCGTGCCCAGCAACGAGTTCGCCTATGGGCCGACCTGGGACCCGGTCAACGATTGGCGCATCATCTATCGCGACAGTGACAAGGGGCTGGCCGGTCTCGATCTGAACGGCGGAGCCGGCTGGGCATTGGGCCCGCAGCTTCCCTATGCCACCACCAACGACTTGGGCGACTACGCGCCCACCTTCTCGCCCGATGGCAGCAAGCTGGCCGATACCTACTGGCAGAACGATCACTGGGACGTGCACGTCCTCAATCCTGACGGCAGCGGCCGGATACGGCTGACCGAGACCCCGCTGGCCGACATCGGGCAACAGATTCTGGATGGCTACGAGCCACGCTCGTGGAATAACGCCTCTCCCGCCTGGTCACCGGATGGGTCGAAGATCGCTTTCATTACCGACCGCAGCGGCCAAAGCGGCCAGTATGAGATCTGGGTCATGAACGCGGATGGCAGCAACCCACATCCCCTGTTCACCGACGGCCTGCCGGACGGCATTTCGATACTATACGAGGGCGTGGGCGAACGCGTGTTAAGCTGGAAGTAACCTTACGCTCCTCCTTCTGCATTGGGGATGTACTCTAATCCATTTGTTGGGGTACGTCCCTTTTTGATTCCTGGTTTTACACACTCACCAGGTTTTTTCCATCAGTTTTCCACAATTGATTGGTATAAAGAATAGGTAAGGTAACAGCCGGCCAAATAAACAGTTGTTGGAAACAGTTAAAGGAGAAAGCTAATGAATCGTATTGTGAAAATCGCTGGCCTGGCCGTCGTGCTGGCCCTGGTCGTAGGCTTGGCCGTTACGGCCATCGCCTCTGCCCAGGCACCGGATGGCACGTCTCCGTCCTTCCCAGGCCGTATGGGCCATCGTGACGGATTCTTCGGCCCCAGGCAAGACGACACGCTGCGCCCGGCCGTGCAGGAAGCCATCGCCAATACCCTCGGTATGACCGTCGACGAGCTTGACGCCGCCCTCAAGGACGGCCAAAGCATCCGAGATCTGGCCGAGGAAAAGGGCGTCGACATGGCCGATATCCAGGCTGCCATCCAGCAGGTGATGGATCAGGCTCTCGACCAGGCCGTGACCGACGGCAAACTGACCCAGGAGCAGGCCGACGCCATCCGTGAGCACCGGCAGGAAGGCCCCGGTTGGGGTGCAGCGCCCTTCGAAGGCCGGCGTTTCGGACCGTTCGACTCAGAGACGGCCGATCTTTTCCGCCAGGCGATGCAGGCAGCCACCGCCAACGCGCTGGGAATGACCGTTGACGAGCTCGAGACCGCCCTCAAGGACGGCCAAAACATTCGTGATCTGGCTCAGGAAAAGGGCATTGACCTGGCCGACATCCGGGCCGCCGTTCAGCAGGCGATGGACCAGGCCATCGATCAGGCCGTGACCGACGGCAAACTGACTCAGGAGCAGGCCGATGCCATCCGTGAGCACCGGCAGGAAGGTCCCGGTTGGGGTGGAGCACCCTTCGAAGGCCGGCGTTTCGGACCGTTCGACTCAGAGACGGCCGATCTTTTCC
>CAZHBM010000164.1:0-8154 GCA_964529945.1 uncultured Anaerolineales bacterium
GCCGCAAGGCACGCCTCACCGGCTGCCCCTAAGTGACTATGGCCCACCCAAACCGGGTGACACCTTGCTTATCGATCTGTCCTGGCAGGCTACGCGTCCCTTTTACCGCGACCTCAAGCTTTTTGTCCACCTGCTGGCCCCCGATGGTCAGATTGTGGCTCAAGCCGACCCGCCGGCCGGAATAGGTGCCAACCCTGCCCAAGCCGGCGCTGATTATCCTACCAGCCAGTGGTTACCGGGCGAGATAATCGTCAGCCATCTGGAGCTACCCATCCCGATCGCGGCGCCGGCCGGTCCTTATCAGATAACGTTGGGGCTATACGACGGAGAGACACTGTTGCGTTTGCCCTTCCCGGGCGGCCCCAACGATGAACTGCACCTGGAGCTTGACCGGTGATTGTTTATGCCTGGCTTCCACATGTGGTTGCGACCCAAGGTATTGGGATCCCTTCCGTTCCCGAGGCACCTCTGAACCTGCAGCCCGAAGGTGGTCTATTATGAGCCTTTTCAGCAGCAGCCGGCATTCGACCGACGGCAACAGCACTCGGCGGTTCGACCCTTTCCTGCCGCTGACCCTCTTGCTGTGCCTGTTTTCTATCGGCCCGCTGTTGCAGCCCGGTTATTTCTGGGGTGCCCACGACGCCAAAAACAGCATCTATTTCCTGTTTGAGTTCGACAAGTCAATCGCTGATGGCATCTTGTGGCCACGCTGGGGGCCCGATTGGGGCTTTGGCTACGGTTACCCATTTTGGAACATTTATGGGCCGTTAGCCTACTTTGTAGGTGAGGCCTTCCTGTTGTTGGGCTTCGACTACGTGACCGCCATCAAGCTGGTATTCGCCCTGTCGTTCCTGGGTTCTGCCCTGGCGATGTATCTGTTTGTGCGCCGTTTATTGGGATCGCGCGCCGGTATGGTGGCCGCGCTTCTGTTCGTCTACGCTCCCTATCACCTGTTCGACGTCTACGTGCGCGCCGCCCTGGCCGAATCATTCAGCTTCGTCTTCATTCCCCTGGTGTTTTGGGCCTTCTTCGAGCTGGTAGACCGGCCCCGCTTCTGGGCACTTGTCGGCGCAGCCCTGGCCTTTGCCGGCCTCATCTTGAGCAGCAACGTGCTGCTATTGATTATCACGCCGCCGTTGGCCTTGATTGTCGCCTTGCTGCTGGTGCCAGCCGTCAGGGAGGCACGACAGACTCAGGACAAGACCCACCGCTTGCCGGACCTGATACGAACGACCGCCGGCCGAGTTGTGCCACTGGGTCTCGCAATGGCGCTCGCCTTGGGGCTTCTGGCGATCTTCCTGGTACCGGCAGTCCTCGAACGGCGGTTTGTCCGCCTGGACCAGTGGTTCGGCGGACGCTACACCTTCGGGCAGGACTTCGTCTACTTTTTCCAGCTCTTTTCGCCCAAGTGGGGGTTCGGCGCCAGTATCGCCGGCCCTAATGACGACGCCGGGTTCCAGCTCGGCCTGGTGCCGGTGGTCTTGTTCTTCTTTTCACTCTTTTTCGCCGGCCGCGTCAGGCGACCGGTCGTGCGCTGGTTGCTGCGTGGCTGGCAGGTCATTACCCTGGCCACGGTGTATCTGATGACGCCGGCTTCAGCCTGGCTGTGGAACGCCTTCCCCATTCTGCAAAGCGTCCAGTTCCCGTGGCGATTGGGGGTTGTGGCCGCCACCGGCCTGGCGATCGTCGGGGGAGTCGTGGTCAGCAACGGAGTCTGGCCACCAGCGGACGAGCGCCCATCAGCACAACCGCCGCGGGCGCCCGGCGATGAGGACCAGGTGGCGGTACGCCGCACATTGGCCAGCCTGCTCCTGGCGGTGCTGATCCTGCTGGGCAGCTATCCCTACCTGGTCGCCCAGGTGCGGGAACCTAACGTCAACGAAGGGCCGGTCAGCCTGGCAGCCCTGTTTCGTTACCAACAGGCTTCAGACGAAATGACAGGCACCACCGCCTGGGCACGCCGGATTCCGGTCTGGTCTCCGCTGGCGGAACAGGTCGTCGAGGGTGGCAGCATCGACACCAAGGTAAACTACTCCGACGCAATGAGCGACCAGAAGCTGGCCGTTCATTCGGTGGAAATGGACAGCGTACACGAACTGGTGTGGGTCTACGCGGCTGACGATCAGCAAGAAGTCACCTTTATGACCGCCTTTTACCCCGGCTGGAAAGCCTACGTCTACGAGGACAAAGGCCAGGCGGCCGGCGACCTGAAAGCCCGGGTTGGTGAACCTGTCGCCACGCCCGAAATTCAGACCACCTATTACGAGGGCTGGATCGTTGTGCCCGTGCCGCCAGGCGAGCATTTCCTTGAAGTGCGTTTCGAAAACACGCCACTGCGTTCGATCTCTACCGGCATATCCTTGTTCTTGCTGGGGCTGATTATAGTAGCAGCCATCGCACGACGCTGGATCAAACCCCGCCCAGCAGATTCGAAGGATTAGGAACGTGATGCAGCGTACCGTCCGGCTGTGCCTGGTCGCCCTACTGGTCTCGATTCTGCTGCTGGTCGGACCGTTGCTGCTGGCCGCCCAGTCTCCACAGGATAAGCCTCCCTCCCGCGACGACACGTCCGCGGCGCCAGCGGTTGATCCTTCTCAACTGGCCAAGATAGATCCGGGCTTGCTGCAGGCGCTGCAACGAGACGAAAGCCGCCAAATCGATGTCATCGTTGAGATGAAGCCGGTTGGCGCCCCACTGCCGGAAGTTGGCACGCTGGACCAGGCCCAGCAGAGACAAGCCGTCGTCGACTCGCTGCAGGTCACCGCCCAGCAGTCGCAACAGGCGGCCCAGTTTTTGTTGCTTCAGCAGGTCCAGGCAGGCCACGCAGGCGACGTGCGCGCCTTCTGGATATTCAACGGGCTGGCTGCCAGCCTGGACTACCAGGCGACAATCCAGCTGGCTTCACTGGAGGACGTGTTCTTCATCCGGGCTGAGAACACCTACCAGCTCGAACCCCCACCCATTGAGTCTGAGGATGAACCTCAGTTGGGCGACAGCGTTGAATGGAATATCGCACGCATTCGGGCCGACCTGGCCTGGGATGCCTTAAGGATAACCGGCGCCGGCGTCGTGGTCGCCAATATTGACACCGGCGTGGATTGGCTTCATCCTGCCCTGCGCACCCGTTACCGGGGCTACGATCCAAACGGCCTCTACAATCACCAGTGCAACTGGTTCGACGCCACCGGCCAGGGAGCCGTCTATCCGGTCGATTATAACGGCCACGGGACTCATACGATGGGCACCGCCGTAGGAGCCAACGGCATCGGCGTCGCCCCCGAGGCCACCTGGATTGCTGTGCGCGCCTTTGACAACCAGGGCAGCGCTGCCGAGAGCTGGCTGCACGCCGCCTTCCAATGGATTTTGGACCCCGGGCCCGGCTGCACGCCGCCCGACATTGTCAGCAACTCGTGGAGTTCTTCATTGGGCGGCACGGAGGCCTTCCGGCCCGACGTGTCGGCCTTGCAGGCCGCCGGCATCTTCGCTCCCTTCGCCGCCGGGAACAACGGCCCCTCACCCAGCTCTGTCGGCGCTCCGGCCAGTTACCCCGAAGCGTTTGCTGTCGGTTCTATTGCATCCAACGATGCCGTCGCCAACAGCTCGGGTCGTGGTCCCTCAATCTGGTTTGACGGCATATTGACCAAACCCGATATTGCTGCGCCCGGCGTCAACGTCCTTAGCAGCTTGCCTGGCGGCACCTACGGGCTCGCCAGCGGGACCTCGATGGCGACGCCGCACGTGGCCGGCGTCGCCGCTCTGATCCTCCAGGCCAAACCGGATGCGTCCATAAGCCAGATCGAAACAGTGATGAAACAAACCGCTTATCCTCTCGGCAACCCAATTCCCAACAACGACTCCGGTTGGGGACGATTGGACGCCTACGCAAGCCTGGTTTCAATTTTGGATGCCGGCGTTCTCAGCGGCACCGTCACCGACGCCGGCAGCGGCTCGCCGCTCGCCGGAGCCCGGATCGCGGCCACACCGTTCTTTACCGGATCGGCGACGATCGTCACCACCGACGCCCAGGGCGACTACGCCGTCAGCCTGGCTCCCGACTCGTACCTGGTCACCGCCTCAACGTTCGGTTACGCCTCCTCGTCACGGCCGACTGATATTCTCAGCGGAGCCACGACGGTGGAGAATTTTGCTCTGCAGCCGCTGCCATCTGGAACGCTGAGGGGGCAGGTGCTCGGTGGCGGGCAAATCATCCAATCTCAACCCGGCCCGACGGTCACCGTCGAAGGCACGTCGTTGGCGACCACTGTCGATGCCGGCGGATGGTATAGCATGTCGGTGCCGGCCGGCAGCTACACGGTCACTGCGCGGACCCTCGGTTATCGCGTTGGTAGTACCACCGGGGTGGTTATCACGGCCGGTCAAACGACCAGCTTGAATTTCGACCTGTCGCCCTCGCCCACCATTTTACTGGTCGACAGCGGCGACTGGTATCAGGCCAGCCAGATCGCCTACTACCGGCAGGCGCTCGATGCCATCCAGTACACTTACGACGTCTGGACCATCCGTGATGCTATCGGCGGCGTCCCCACCGCCGATGATTTGCGGGCCTACGATATCGTGTTCTGGTCGAGTCCTTTCGATTCGCCGGGCTACGTCGGCGCCGGCGGTGCGATTAGCGGCTACCTGGACGACGGGGGCAATCTGTTCCTGAGCGGCCAAAACGTGGCCTTCTACGACGATTTTTACCGTGACATCTATACCGCTTATTTGCAGGATTATCTAAAAGTAAGCTACGTGCGCAACGGCACCGGCATCTTCCACCTGCAGGGGTTTTCGCCCGGCCTGTTTGAAGGGCTGGATGTCACCATTTCGGGCAGTGGCGGAGCCAACAACCAGGTCAGCCAAGATGAAATCGCCATCGCATCAACCGACTTCGCGGCACCGCTTCTCACCTACGAAGGTGACGGCCTGGGCGGCCAGCAGACCGGCGGGTGTCTACCCTATCGCACCATATTTCTGTCCTTCGGTTTCGAGGCCATCACCTCGCAAACGGTGCGCACCGAGGTCTTCAGCCGCTCCATCGCGTTCTTCACCGCCGGCCCCGAGACAAGTGGGGTGACCGTGTCTCCCATCACTTCCACCCGGGTAGCCGACTTCGGCGCCGTCGCCACCCACACGTTGCGGGTGCGCAATCTGGCCGAAACCGGTGAGCCTGACACTGTCTCACTGGAAGTCCAACCGCACCTGTGGAACACGTCGTTGGCCAGCCAGACGCTGGTCCTGTCTCCCTGTGCGGCGGCGAAGGTCGCCGTCACCGTGCAAGTGCCCGCTACCGCCGCCTGGTCGAGTACCGACACTGCCGTCGTCACGGCTACCGCGCAGCACAATCCCGGAAGCGTGGTGACGGCTGCGCTGCGGACCGAAGCGCCGGCGCCTGTGCTCCTGGTTGACGACGATCGATTCTATGAGGTCGAAGGCCATTACCGCCAAGCGCTTGAGGCGAACGGGATTCCATACCAGGAGTGGTCCGTCGCTTCCAGCTATACCGGCACGGTGCCTCCCAGCCCTCCGCCCGACGTTCTGGCGATGTACCCCATGGTCCTGTGGGCCAGCGCTTACGATTGGTTCCAGCCGCTGACCCCGATTGAGGAGGAGCGCCTGTCGGCCTACCTGGTGGCAGGCGGCGCCCTGTTCTACAACGGCCAGGACTACCTGTATGCCACCGAAGGCCCCGATGATTTCGCGCGCGACTATCTGGGTGTAGCCGCCTACACCGAGGACTTCACCAGTACGCTGGTCACCGGCGTCATCACCAGCCCTGTCGGGAGCTGGCTGGGGCCATCCCAGCTCACCTATCCCTATCGCAACTACAGTGATGCGTTGACTCCGACGACAACCGCCTCGCCGGCCTTCGTCGGGCAGGCCGGGCAGGTCAATTCGCTTACCAACCAGGGTGATACGTGGCGCACGTCGTTCTTTGCCTTCGACCCGGACGGCTTGCCATCGGATACCACCCACCGGCTGGTGGCGCGCCTGGTCGGATGGTTGAGTTGGATGGGGGGTTCCTCGGTGACGGCCGACAGATCCATGGCCCGCGCGGGCGACACGTTAACCTATACAGTCGAACTCAAGAACGACGGGCAGGAGGCCATTGAACGCGCAGTAATGACCGCCACCTTCCCAATCAACCTGACGCCCGTGCCTGCCAGCATCCAGGGCGGTGCTGCCTGGAACTCCGGCCTGGGAGTCTTCTCCTGGTCCGGCAACCTCGCACTGGGCCAGAGTCGCATCTTCACCTACCAGGCATTTATCGACAATTCGTTGTCCGGCGCACAGGTTATCAGCCACACCGTGTGGATGGGATACGACAGCCATTCGGTCTACTTCGATCGCATCGCCTCGACCTACGTGAACTATCCTCTCCTGACGCAGTCCTCCTTCCAGGTAACACCGGCCAACGTCTCCGAAGGGGAATGGCTGACCTACACGTTACGTCTGCGCAACACCGGTTATGGCGCGGCTCAGGCCACGGCCGGCAACCAGTTGCCCCTCTACTTGCAGGTGGATGAGACCTCAATCCGTGTCAGCCAGGGTAGCGTTCAGCACACCGCTGGGGAATTGCACTGGTCGGCTGACGTCCCGGAATCGAGCACGGCAGTGATGACCTACACCGGCGTGCTCACCGGCATCCCGGCCAATTTCCGGTTGGTCAATCCGGTTTCACTGAGCGACGGCCTTGGCAACCAGCTTCACTTGCAGGCTGTGGCACAGATCAATGGTATAGGCTATTTCCTGCCTTCAGTATTCAAAGATGCCTCCGTCCAGGATTGAGACTGAACGATGTTGCTTTTGATTACCTGCCCCTCGCACTGCCGGTCGCGGCCCCAACGGCCCGGCTTGGGGTCCTGCAGCCCGCCGGTTAAGGACGTCGAAATCCAGGCCGGCCAAGATTCTTGTTGAATCCTATTGACACCGCCTACACCGGTCGCTATAATACACCCAGACAAATGCTAGTGACGCCGCGTTCCGGCGCGGATAATAATCCAGGTAAAATAAAATGAAAGAATTGCCACAAGTTTATCAGAAATACGAACTGCTGTTCACGCCCCATCTCATAGCCGGTCTGCGCGACCTTCGCGGGGACGAGTGGCGCGAACTAATAGATCATCTAGCCTCTTTGCCCGAAGACGACCCTGACGCCTTAGCCTTTTCTATGATGATGATCCGGCTCAACAGTTGCTTGACCTGCGAAATGGACAGCTACCGGGCGCAGCGCGGCTGTGCCCTTTGCGCGCGCCAGTCCGTGATTAGTTTCAAAGGCACCGACAAGCAACTCATTCGGCGTTACGAGAAATCAAGAAAGGAAATCGAGCGCTACCTCAAGGCCCGCCAGGAGTCCCGGCGGGAGCTGGTAGGGCAGGAATGCGGCACCACTTGATTCATCTCCGATAAGGAAGGAGTTTTCCCTCAATGACAAAGCTTACCTGGTACGGTCACGCCTGTGCGCTCCTGGATGTGGATGGTATCCGGTTACTGGTCGACCCGTTCTTGACCGGAAACAGCCTGGCACCCATCCGCCCTCAAGACGTGTCTGCCGACTACATCCTGGTATCACACGGTCACGGGGACCATTTGGGCGATACAATTTCCATTGCCAAACGTACTGGGGCGCAGGTAATAAGCAATTATGAGATTGTCAATTGGCTCGCGGGTCAAGGCCTGGAAAATCTCCACGCGCAGCACATTGGCGGGGGGCACGACTATCCGTGGGGAAGGGTAAAACTGACCATCGCCCATCACGGATCTGGTCTGCCTGATGGGGCCTATGGTGGTACGCCGGCCGGCTTCCTCTTTTACCTGGGGGACAGAAAAGTCTATCACGCCGGCGATACGGGTCTATTCTCCAGCATGGCACTCATCGGTGAGGAAGGCATCGATCTCGCCTTGTTGCCTATCGGAGACAATTTTACGATGGGGCCGAGCGACGCATTGCGCGCCGTCAAGTTGATCCAGCCGCGGCTGGTCATTCCTATTCACTACAACACATTCGAGGTCATAAAACAAGATCCTCACGCATGGGCACGGCAAGTGGAAAGCGACACCTCAGCAATCGTCACTGTCCTCGAACCAGGCCAGACTGTCGAGCTTTAGTCCTATGTCGGAGAACCAAGTCAAGATCCGTCCCGTAGAAAACAA
>CAZHBM010000165.1:0-8138 GCA_964529945.1 uncultured Anaerolineales bacterium
TCTCACCTACTCACGCACAACTCGCCCGGTCTTGCCCAGGTTTTTTCCAGGCTGCCCAGGAAAATTCCGACAGCGGGCGCGCAGGGCAAGAGACAGATCGGTCACAATAGCCGGATATTTGCATTCTGAAGGCTTTGTGGTATAATCCGCTACTCAGGCGACGAATTTTTGAGTAAGATTGATCTGCTTATTGCCCGTTAAACGGTGAGGAGGACAGCGTGCCACTTGACAGAGATCAAAAACAGGCCATCATAGATGCCTATCACGTACATACAAACGATACTGGCTCGCCAGAAGTTCAAATCGCTTTGCTCACAACCCGAATTAATCAACTAATTGAACACTTGAAAACCCATAAGCATGACGAAGACTCGCGACGAGGATTGTTACAATTGGTGGGGCAGCGAAGGCGACATTTGGCGTATCTCAGTCGAAAAGATGCAGCTCGCTATAAGGACGTCATCGAACGGCTTGGACTACGAAAGTAGTCGATGAAGCCAGATGAAAGTTAAGCGAGTAGATGCAATAGACGTCTACTCGCTTGATTTATTTGTAGGGCTGCCCCGACTCGTTTGAGGCGAGTCGTGTCGTAGGAGGAAGATGAAAAGACATGTTACAACCTGAAAATGTGCGCGAATTTATTGCGCGCGTAGCGGACAAAGATTATATTTTTGAGACCGGCCGGGTGGCCGGGCAAGCCGGTGGCGCCATCCTGGCGCGGGTCGGCGAAACGGTGTTGTTGGCAACGGCGACAGCCTCGACAGAACCACGGGAGGGTATTGATTTCTTCCCGTTGAGTGTGGACTACGAGGAGCGCCTGTATGCTGCCGGACGGATTCCAGGCAGCTTTTTCCGTCGAGAAGGGCGGCCCAGTGAGGAAGGTATTCTTCTATGCCGCCTGACCGATCGCCCGTTGCGACCTTTGTTTCCCAAGGGGTTCCGCAATGACGTGCAGATCGCTCTGACGGCACTCTCCTCCGATGGGGAAAACCAGATAGACATTCTGGCCATCAATGCTGCTTCGGCGGCACTGATGATATCGGGAATTCCATTTGCTGGACCGGTGGGCGCGGTGCGTATTGGATTGATTGACGGCCAGCTGATCGTCAACCCCAGCACCAGCCAGACGGAAGTCAGCAAGCTGGATTTGCGGGTCGCCGGCACTGAAGATGCCATTATTATGGTCGAAGCCGGCGCCGACGAAGTTGATGAAGACACCATGTTGGAAGCATTGCGTCTGGCTCATGAGTCCATGCAGGGGCTGATCAATGCCCAGAAGGAGATGGCGGCTCAGGTTAGCAGGCCGCCAATGGTTTACCAACTGGTGGAAGTGCCTGAGGAAACGCGTGGAATCGCCGAGCGTTGGCTGGATGGCCGCATCGCCCCCATTTTCGGGGGTACCAAGGAAGAGAACGATGCCGCCGTCAACAAGCTGCGCGACGAAATGCTGGCGGCATTTGCCGAAAGCGGAGATTTCGATCCTAAGAATTTGGCGCACGTATTTGATGACGAGCTAAAGAAAGTGGTTCGCCGGCGTATCCTTGACGAAGGGGTCCGGCCGGATGGTCGCGATCCCAAGACGGTCAGACCGATCTGGTGCCAGGTGGGCATCCTGCCACGTACCCATGGTTCCGGCTTGTTCACCCGCGGCGAGACCCAGGTGTTGACTATCACTACGTTGGGAACTCCCCGCGAAGAGCAGACGTTGGATACTCTGGGACCGCACGAGACCAAGCGCTATATGCATCACTACAACTTCCCTCCCTTCTCGGTTGGGGAGGTACGCCCTATGCGTGGTCCAAGCCGGCGGTCAATTGGTCATGGCGCTCTGGCTGAACGGGCGTTATTGCCGATGATTCCATCGGAAGACGAGTTTCCTTACACGCTGCGCCTGGTGTCCGAGGTGTTGTCTTCCAACGGCTCCACCTCGATGGGCAGTGTTTGCGGCAGTACCCTGTCGTTGATGGACGCCGGCGTTCCGATCAAGGCACCCGTCAGTGGTGTGGCGATGGGCCTGGTGACGGACGGGGAACGGTACGTGGTGCTGACTGACATCCAAGGGCTGGAGGACGCCCTGGGTGATATGGACTTCAAAGTTGCCGGCACCTCCAAGGGCATCACAGCCTTGCAGATGGACATCAAGATCAAGGGCCTGAGCAATGAGATTCTGGCCCAGGCTTTGGCCCAGGCGCGTGATGGCCGGCTGCATATTTTGAACCTGATGATCGAGACCATCGGTGAGCCGCGCGCCAACCTGTCGGAATATGCGCCACGAATTACCACCATCCACATCGATCCCGAGAAGATCGGCAAAGTTATCGGCCCGGGCGGCAAAACAATTCGTGCCATCCAGGATGAGACCGGCGCCAAGATCGACATCGGCGAGGATGGGGCAGTTTATATTGCCTCTTCTGGTGGCGAGGCCAATGATCGCGCAGTTGAGATGGTCAAGGCTTTGACAGAAGATGCGGAAATTGGTAAGATTTATACCGGTAAAGTGGTGCGGACGACAGACTTCGGTGCCTTTGTGGAAATACTGCCCGGTGTGGACGGCCTGGTACACATCAGCCAGTTGGCCGACTATCGCGTGCCGAGCGTCGAAGAGGTCGTTCACGTCGGTGATGAGATCATGGTTATGGTCACCGACATTGACAATGAAGGCAAGATCCGGCTCTCGCGCCAGGCTGTGTTAGAAGGCTGGACGGTGGAAGAAGCCCGCGAGGCCGATCAGCGCCGGTCCGGACGCAGTTCTCGAAGTCGTGACAATCGCAGCCGAGGCGGCAGTAACCGTGGCAGCCACGGGTCGCCGCGGAGAGATAATCACTAATAGTCGGTTTCGCCCAAATTAATGTGGTCGGTTCCCGATGAAAGATTCGTCTCAGTCAACTGATCGAAGGCAGATACCGTCCAGGGCAACCTGGGATAGCAGCCTGCGAGAAGGGAAATTCCCTTTTCCGCAGGCTGCACCGTTTCGGCAGCCGATGATGGACGAAACTCCTGCGGGCTGGGAAACTGACGAATACGAAATGTACCCTTACGATAACCTGGACGGCCCGGGCCCAAATCACGGTCCGGACCTGGAAAGCCGGCCGACCGCAGGGCACTACGTGGCGCGCGGCCTGCGCGACGTGCTGGAAACCGTCATTCCGGCGATCATCATTGCTTTACTGATTAACCTTTTTTTGGCTCAGGCGACGCGTGTTTACGGGCAGAGTATGGAGCCCAATCTACATTCGGAGCAACGCCTGGTTGTTGAAAAGATTTCCTACAATTCCTGGCTGCACGTTCGTTCGCCCCAACGAGGCGATGTGGTTGTCGTCCGTGTGCCCAACAATCCGGAATTGCTCATCAAGCGGGTCGTCGGCCTGCCGGGGGACCGGATCTCGGTCCACGGTGGGTGGGTGTACGTCAACGGCGAGCCGATTGACGAGCCCTACCTGGCACAACCCACTTTCGGAGAGTTCGGACCGGTTGACGTGCCCCCCTTGTACCTGTTTGTGATGGGGGATAACCGTAATTTCTCGAACGATTCTCGTTCTTTTGGCCCCGTGTCTATGCAGGATGTGATCGGTCGAGCCTGGTTCTCCTACTGGCCACCCCCTTTGTGGGGACCGGTACAATAAATAATCGGTCGTCGTAGGCGCGACCACTTCGCTATATACGCCGTCGTATTTTTTGACGGGCACCCATAGGGCGTCCTCAGGACGCCCTATATCTTTTCTGCTTCATTTGTCGCTATGGACCCACTGTTTTCGGACGTTCAAGCTATTCTATTCGACCTGGACGGCACGCTGATCGACACGGATGATATGGCCGTCGAGCGGCTGGCGGCGCGTATGTTGTGGGCCGGCCGGCTGTTTGCGTTTGATGCCCGGCGACTGGCCAGGCGAATGACGATGTGGGCGGAGACGCCTGGCAACATCCTCTTCACTGTATTCGACTGGATTGGCCTGGACGACAACATCTTTGCCATTGGTGATTTCTTGCGGCGAGGTCGTGGGATGGCTCCCCGTCACGGCGCCCCGTTGATCCCCGGCGCCGACGCGGCTTTGCGCCGGTTGCACCAGCGTTATCGACTGGCGGTTGTAACCAGCCGCGGTCGCGAGGATGCACAGGTATTCCTACAACAGCACAATTTGACAGCCTTTTTCGAGACGGTCGTCACCCGTGAGAGCTTTCCCCGGCTCAAGCCCCATCCCGGCCCCATTCAGCTGGCAGCCCGTCAACTCAATCTGGCGCCGGCTCAGTGCCTGATGGTGGGTGATACAGCGGTCGACGTGCGTGCCGCCCGAGCTGCCGGAGCTTTGGCGGCGGCGGTGTTATGCGGGTTCGGCGAGCGCGCCGAATTGCAGCGTGCCGGTGCGCACGTCGTGTTAGCCAGCGTTGCCGATATCGTGGAGGTATTGCTACCCACCTGATCCGGCACACGCTCAATAGCATACCTGACACTTGGCGGTGCGATTCAAGTCGACATTCGGCCAGGCATGCGAGGAGGCAGGCCCGATATCCTCCCAGCATACCCCGGTCGGAGGCCGGCTTGATCTTTTTTAGCCCCCTATTTAGTTGTGGGGACAGTTTTTGTAACCCATACAAGCAACAAGGAGAGGAAAATGGTGTCCAAGAACGGTCTGTGGTTTGTGTTGGTCTGTCTGCTATTGGTGGCAATGGTGGGCTGTCAGGCGCCGGCGCCTCAGCCAACAGCTACCCCATCGCCCCAGCCATCAGCCACGCCAACGCAAGAACCGGTACAGACAGAAGCAACCTCGGATACGCAACCACTGCAGGTTGTCTTTCTGCTGGCCGACTCCCCGACCGACCGGGGATGGAACGCAGCCCATTATCGGGGCATCGAGGCTCTGAAGACATTGGGTGAGGTTGTCAAAGAGAATAATTTGTCCTTCACCGTCCAGTTGGCCGATGGTCGTCTACTGGACGTATCCGTCATCGAAAAAATTGGTTACAATGAAACTGATATCGAGCGTGTGACGCGGTCTGTATTGGAGAACAATCCCGCGATGGTCTTCGGCACGTATTGGGACTCTCAGGGGCCTATCTCGACCATTGCCGAAGAGCGCAAGGATGTGCTCTTCGAGCATTGCAGCGGTTATCCCTTCATCGCCAATAACGGCCAGAATCTGTCGACCTACTTCATCCGCCAGGAAGAAGGCGACTACGTGGCCGGCTATGTGGTTGGGCTGATGGGCTATGCAAAAGTCGGCCTGGTCGGCACGTTTCCTATTCCCGAGCCGGTACGTGGCGTCAACGGGTTCGCCCTTGGCCTGGAGCGTGGCCTGACCGAAATCGGCCAGGATCCGGCCCAGGCAGACGTAAGGGTTGTCTGGATCAACAGTTGGCTGGATGGCCAGAAAGAACAATTGGCGGCACAAGGGTTGATGGACGCCGGCTATAAAGTGATCCGGCAGATGGCGGATACGCCCTACAGCAGCCAGGCGGCTTGCGCTGAAGAGGGTGTCTTGGCGGTCGGCTACGGTACCGACGTTACTCCGTATGCTGATTGTGCGCTTCTGACAAACGAATGGGACTGGGGTGCCTACTACGTGGAACGAGTCAAGGCGGCCCTGGATGGTACCTGGCAGCCGACGGACTGGTGGGGCGGTTTCGAAGCCGATGCCATCCAGCTGGTAGGCTGGAACGAAACCCAGGTGCCGGCTGATGTGCGCCAAAAAGCCGAAAAACTGGCGGCCGAGATCAAAACCGGCTATGATCCATTCTGTGGTCCTTTCCAGGGGACTGGCAAAAATGCTGATGGCGAACTGGTCACACTGTCCGTGCCGGCCGGCAAATGCCTGTCCGATATGGACCTGCTGACCATGCAGTGGTTCGTAGATGGAGTGAACGGCGAGTATCCGGGGGCACCGCCGGAAGGACAACAACTGGAATTGGTCGACGCCCAGTGAGGGGCGGAGGAGAAGCCAATGACTGATGAAGTACGCGAAACCTATACGGTAAAGCTAAAAAATGGCTACCGGCTCGAGTTGCGGCTGGTGGACATTGCTCAAGGCGTTGCCATCTCGTTGTTGATGTGCAACAGCGAGCCGTATGAAAAAATCGATGCTGTCGTATCGGGCCTGGTGGAGGAAATCCGTCCCTACCAGCCGGACGCAGTCGTCGGGGTGCCGGAGCAAGGCATTCCCCTGGTGCACGGTGTCGGGCGTGCCCTGGGCAAACGCCGCTCCTACCTGCTGCGCAAAACGCCCAAGGCGTTTGATGTCGAGCCATTGATGGTGGAATACTCTTCTGTCACCAAGTCGGAAGTCCAACGCCTATACCTGGCGCGTGAAGATGCCTACCAACTGGCTGGCCAGCGCGTGGCAGTGGTCGAGGACGTGGTCAACACCGGCGGCTCCCTGAGAGCCACCCTGGATCTGTTGCGCAAGGCACAGACGCAACTGGGAGCGAAGATTGAGGTAGTGGGTATCTTCCTGGTGCTGACCGAAGGCTACGACTGGAAAGACGCCCTGGGAGATGATGCGGCACTGGTACACGCGTTGGGCCACATACCCGTCTTCCGGCCGGTTGCTTACGAACCGGTGGCCGGTACCTAGGTGACCGGTAGATTGGTGTTCAATCGTTCCCTGGCCGCCAACTTAGCCGGAACGGAACTTCAAAACTGAACCATAAAACAGGCCCCCGAAGTTCATCGACTTCGGGGGCCTGTCAACAGTCCGGACTGTGGGTGGGTTTATTTGATGATCGACTCCTCCGACGCCTCCTTGATGATATACTCGGAGGCGATGGGAGTGCCAGGACGCAAGCTGGCCATCGCCGGGCAGTACTTGGTCTCGGACAACATGATCGCCTGCTGAACCTTCTTCTCATCCAGGTTGAATCCGGTCAGAATATAGGTAACTTCAATTCCGGTGAACCGCTTAGGATATTCTTCTGCCTGGGCGCCGACCACTTGAACCTGCAAATCCGTGACACGTTCCCTCATCTTGCGTAGAATTGAGATCACGTCCATGGCAGTGCATCCGGCGACGCTGGCCGCCATCAACTCGAAGGGGCGTGGCGACGATCCATGGCCGCCGGATTCTACCTTGGAGTCCAAGGTCAGCGTGTGGCCGCTGCCCAGTTCCACCAAGAATTGCATGTCTTTCACCAATGTGACAGTAGCTTTGGGCATAGAGTCGCTCCTTATCTGCTATGGATTGTAGGCTTGTATACGGTCGCCGGGAACGCGGCGGGCCAGCCGGCGCATTGCTTTGCTGACCTGCTGGACGATTTCTTCTTTGTCCAAGGTTAACAGTTGTCTGTCGCGCTTGATGAAACGGCCGTCCACGATCACCGTACTGACGTCGCTGGCGCGGTTGGCGTAGACCAGGTTGGCCGGGATATTGTAGGCCGGCTGGGTATGGCAGCCGTTCATCTCCACCAGGATGATATCGGCCAGATAGCCGGGCTCGATAGCACCGATTCGATCTCCCAATCCGACCACGCGGGCGCTCTCGCGCGTGGCGACCGTCAGCACGTCAGAGATGGGCATAACTTCGGCCAGACCGTGAGCCTGTTTCTGTGTCAGCGCCATCAGGCGCATACTCTCCCAGATGTCCAAGGTGTTGTTGCTGACGGCGCCGTCGGTTCCCAATCCAACCGGGACCTCGGCTTCCCTGAACTCGACCACCGGCGCCGTACCCATGGCCAATTTGAGGTACGTCTTGGGGCAGTGCGCAATACCGCTGTCCCGCTCGGCCAGCAGGTCAATGTCATCGGCCGTGGCACCAATCGCGTGCGCCAAAATGGTAGGCCGGCTCAAAACACCGGTTTCTTCCAGCACTTGTATGGGCGTGATGCCGCGCTTCTCCAGGCTGGCCTGGGTCTGTCCCTGCGTCTCGGCCACGTGGGTATGGATGCCTACGTCGAGCTGGCGGGCCAGATCGGCATTGGCACGCAGGAAGGCATCGTCGCAGGTGTAGGGCGCGTGCGGGGCAAGCCAGGTGGTAATGCGCCCACCGGCCGCACCCTGCCAGTCCTGGACGAACTGGGCCGAACGGCTCAGCATCTCTTCTCCCTGGCTGCCGAAGGTCACCCACGCCAGGGCTGCCCGGGTGCCGGCCTCTCTGACGGCCCTGGCCGCCTGATCCATGTGGAAATAGTGGTCGGCCACACAGGTGACGCCG
>CAZHBM010000166.1:0-8125 GCA_964529945.1 uncultured Anaerolineales bacterium
TCGCGCGGGGTGCGTACAGTTTGAGCACAAACCCGGGGACAAGCCGAGCAATTTATCCAGCGTGGTCGAATTTGTCAACCGTGCCGCCGAGCAAAATGTCGATCTGCTGGTGTTTCCGGAATGCTGCATCTCCGGCTATTGGCATCTGCGCCACTTGACGCGTGATGCGCTGCAAGTTCTGGCCGAACCGGTGCCGCAAGGCCCTGCCAGCCGGATGTTGCTGGAATTGGCTGAGGACAAACGGATGGCGATTGGTGCCGGCTTGATTGAGCTGTCACCGGAGGGACGGCTCTACAACACCTATGTGGTGGCTTTGCCGGACGGCAGACTCTACCGTCATCGAAAGTTGCACGCTTTCATCAACCCGGCGGTCGAGTCGGGAGACGAATATACCGTGTTCGATAGCCCGCTTGGGCTCAGGTTAGGTGTTCTGACGTGCTACGATAACAACATTGGCGAGAACGTACGAATCACCGCATTGAAAGGCGCCCAAATCTTACTTGCACCGCACCAGACAGGTGGTTGTCGATCTCCCAATCTGCACACGATGGGGCTTGTTGATCGGGCTTTGTGGGATAACCGGTTCGCAGATCCGGAAGCGATTGAGGCAGAACTGCGCGGGCCCAAAGGCAGAGGTTGGCTGTTACGTTGGTTGCCTACACGGGCGCACGACAACGGGATCTTTGTCCTGTTTAGCAACGGGATTGGACCGGATGATGACGAAATCCGTACCGGCAATGCGATGATCATCGACCCATACGGCCGAATAGTCGCTGAGACCTGGAAAGCGGGCAATGACATGGTTGTCGCCGATCTCGACCTGGCGCTTCTGAATGAAAATACCGGGCAACGATGGATCAGGACGCGACGTCCGGCATTATATGCTCCCTTGGCTGTCTCCACCGGACTTGAACAAGATACCCGCGACGTTCGATTTGACGCCAGGGGCGTATGATTCAAATTACTACAGAGGGCACAGTAGGAGACTGAGAAGGAGGAGGCCAGACGAAGCGGTGCATATTTGTGAATTCTCATTCTGGACTCAACTGGGAGCCACGACTCGACGGTCTGCCATTGGCCGGCGAAAGATGATTGGGTGGACTATGTAGCAGCAATAAATCATCGATGATTGTGTTTGTGGTAGTATGTCGAGGGATGTGGCAAAGAAGAACCTGCAATTGTTATTAATCAAGGAATCTGGAAAGGAGCATTATGAGCGACAAGCCAGTTATTGCGGTGGAAAACGCCGGCAAAATCTTTGATAGTGCTCGGGGACCGGTCAAGGCACTGGATGGCTTCAACATGACGGTCGACGAGGGCGAGTTCGTTACGATTGTCGGCCCGAGCGGCTGCGGTAAGAGCACGCTTTTGTGGGCGATGGCTGCCCTATGGCCCTTAACTTCGGGTACGATTTCAATTTACGACCAGTTGGTCGAGGGGCCGCGAAAAGACGTCGGAATGGTTTTTCAAAGTTCCAACCTGTTACCGTGGCGTGACCTGATGAAAAACATCTATTTCCCATTCGAGATAATGGGATTGGACGTGCGCCAATATCAGGACCGGATCAACGAACTACTTGAGATGGCAAATCTCACGGGGTTCGAGCACCACTTCCCCGGAGAGCTCTCCGGTGGTATGCAGCAGCGCGCATCAATCGTGAGAGCGCTGTCATATGATCCAAAGGTTCTGTTGATGGATGAACCGTTTGGCGCTTTGGATGCCTTCACGCGCGATGAGATGAACGTGATGCTGTTGGATATCTGGGAAAAATCGGGTAAGACGATCACATTTGTCACGCACCAGATTCCGGAAGCTGTCTTCCTTTCAGACCGGATCTACGTTATGACACCGCGCCCTGGGCGGAATTCGAAAATGTACAAAGTCGACCTGCCACGACCGCGGAAGCTGGCCATCACGACTTCAGCGCCCTTCTTCGAGATCGTGGGCGAGATCAAGAGCCAGATTTATCACGATGTGGAAGAGGCGACGAAAGCCGGCGCCTATGAGAGTGAAGCATATTCGTATTCGCATTAGAGATCTCCTCGCGTGCGGATGCAGAAATCCACAATTCCTGAGCACGTGACTGGAATTTACAATAGGAGGCATTGATGGCTGAAGCAACTACAAAACGAAAGGGATCATCCGTCGCGAGTGAAGATCCCGTCAATATGTCGGCACTGACCTCAATGGATTTCGCCGGCACCCAGATGATAATCATTGTGGGTGTGGCGGTGTTGGTGTTCGCGCTCCTGGAGCTGGCGATCCGAGGACTTGGAATCCCGTCGTACGTATTGCCCAAACCGACCGAAATTGTGGCGGCGCTGATCTATACGTTCCCGAACGTCTTTCCACACCTGATTGCCACATTGGAAGTCTTGATTATCGCTTACGTCGTGGGAGCAAGTATTGGCATCTTACTGGCAGGCGTCATCACCCAGTTTCCCTTTGTGGAAAAGATCATCACGCCCTACATCCTGATTTTGGTGACCACACCTGCCTTGGCGTTGGTTCCGCTGCTAATTTTGAAGCTTGGGTTTGGCCTTACGCCGAGAATCATTGCCACGATGCTGGCTGTCGGGCCAATGGTAATGATCAACGCCTCGACCGGCTTTCGACGCACCGACCAGCAAAAACTGGCCTTGGCGCGTTCGTACGGTGCCAATACCTTGCAGATCTTCACCAAAGTGCGTTTCCCACTGGCCATGCCGATGATTGTGGTCGGCCTGATGGTGGGCGCCATTTTCGGCCTTCTGACGGCGGTCGGTTCGGAAATGGTGGCCGGCGGTGAGGGGTTGGGCAATCGTCTGGTCTATTATTCTTCGTTGGCGCGTATGGATGCTTTCTTCGCCGTAATCGCCATTGTGGCCGTTATCGGCATCCTGCTTTACGTCATCTTCTATTTCGTGGGCAAGAAGTGGGCTAGCTGGGAAGCTTGACGGCCCGACATTTTGCCTTCCGGCCGCGGGATAAGCGGGAGGCTGCCTGTTCGTTTTTGTGGAGATTGAGAACTGCGGTAGCAGGCTTGAGAGCATGGCAACTCATTCCCAAAACGGGCACTGAAAGGGGGTGAAGGCCACACAGTCAAAGGTGCAGGTTACACATTGCAGTGATACTGGACCAATTCGCGAATCAGTCTCACAGTTTCATTTAGTACTCAAGGAGGACAAGAAATGAGTCGCAAGCAGACGTCTTTGTTCGGGCGAAAGTTGAATCGTCGCCAGTTTCTGACCGGTAGTGCAGTTCTGGGTGCCGCCGCCTTGGCCGGCCCTACCTTTATTACTGCCTGTAGCGGTGGTGCCGGTGGTGGTGCGAAGCAGTTGGACAAGGTGACATTTGTCTCGCCGCGCGGCACGCTGGAAGTTATGGATGACTGGAACTTGTGGGTACCCATCGAGATGGGGTACTTCAAGGACCTGGGAATCGAAGTCGATATGCAGCCTGGCCCCAACGACGCTCTCGCGAGCGCCAAGCTGGTGGGCGAGCGACAGGCCGATGTCGGTTACCCCTCGCCGGGCGTGCTCTTGGCCGCCATTGACGCAGGTGTCCCCGTTGTCCTTGGTTGGGAAATGATGATGGGTCAGGTCTTCGACTATGTGACCTGCAAGGGTAGCGGAATCAACAGCATCCAGGACCTCAAAGGCAAGAAGATCGCCATCGGTATGGAGGGGTGGAGCGTTATCTCCGATCCTATCCTGGTCGAAGCCGGGATTGACCCCAGCGAAGTTACCTACGTCGCCGCAGGGAGTCAGGTGGGCCAAATGGTTGCTTTGTGCGAAGTTGATGCCGGTCTGACCTGGCGTGGCCTGGTAGCCCAGTGGCGCGCGCAAGGGTTGGAGTTCGACCTGCTGCGTGGTACCGACTTCTCCAACCAGCCGTCAAACGGCTACTGCATCCACAAGGACGATTTGACCGATGACAAACGCAAAGACATCATTACCCGTTTCATGAAGGGTAACGCGATGGGCTTTGAGTTTGGTCGATACAATCCGCAGGCGGCGGCACAGATCGTGTACAAGCGATTCAGCTCGCTGCAGGAGCAGATGACGCCGCAGTTGGCCTTTGACTCTTGGGCCGAGTTGGCCGAGGGTTATTTCCAGTCATGTCGTGAGGGGCATCCCTATGGCTACGCCAGCCCAGAGGGATGGCAGAACTACATCGACACGGTCTATAATCTGGGACAGATCAAGACCGACTACAAGGCTGAGGACGTCATTACCAACTACTTCGTCGATGCTGCCGCAGATTTTGACGCTGCCAAAGCCAAGAAGGATGCTGAGGCCTACAAGCTGGATCCCGAATTCCAGAGTCTGACACTCAACTACCAGTTGTGCTAACATCGTGACACTGCGGTCCAGATTGAAAAAATCTGTTGTGCGTCGCCAAGGCTAGCAATAGCAGAAGCGACGACTGCCAGGCGTGGGGCGGCAACTGCGCCCTGCGCCTGGGACCCCTGGTCGGCAACACAGGTTATGGTGAGACGGAACTGATAAGGAGCGGAGCGAAATGAACAACATTCTGGCAGGCCACACGAACAGCTATCACACCTATAATCTCGAACAGTCTCTTGCAGGCATTTCCAAGGCGGGCTTCAAATACGTTGAGTTGTCGGCGGTGCGCGGATGGACGGAACATGTTCCCCTTGGGGCGACGGATGCGCAGATTGAAGACATCAAGAAGATGTTGGATCGTTACGGACTCCGGCCTTCTGCCTTGAGTGGGCATTCCGACTTGACGACTCCCGAGGGCCTGGTAGACGGCAAGAAGGCGGTCGACCTGTGTCCCAAACTGGGGATCAACGTAATGTGCACTGCGGTCGGCGGGCACGCCGGCAAAGAAGAGAACAAAGCTGCATTTATGAAGAATATTTTCGAGCTGGCCGACTGTGCAGCACGGAACAACGTGTTCTTGGCGCTAGAGGTACACGGCGACATTATGGCTACCGGCCAGATTTCGATCCCCTTGATCAAGGAGATCAATCGAGCCAACGTGCGCATCAATTACGATACCGCCAATTGCGTGCTCTACGGTGGCGTTCAAGCTGTGGACGACATTCGTCCGGTGGTGCCCTATCTGTCTCACGTGCATCTGAAAGACAAAGCGGGCGAAGACAAAGAATGGAATTTCCCGGCAGTTGGCGAAGGCTACATTGATTTCGGCGCCATCCTGAAAATCTTGGAAGAGGAAGGTTACACGGATCCTTTCAGCGTAGAAATTGAATTCCAGGGCGAACCCTGGCCACCGCTGGCAGAAGTTGACCGTTCAATGAAAGTGTCATACGAGACGCTCAAAGCATTGGGCTTGTCGTAGGCATCGTAGGAAAGGAGGGGCAACAGAATGCTCAAGGTAGGCGTGCTTGGATCTGGTTTTATGGGTGGGACGCATGCTCGAGCCTATGCCAAGTTGTCTGATGTACAGGTGGTGGGAGTCTCGGCATTGCCAGCAGACGCGGACAAGGCGGCTGAGCTGGCCGATGAGGTCGGGGCCAAGGTTTATACCGATGCGATGGAGCTGGCGACCTCACCCGAGGTGGATGCCATAAGTGTCACGCTGCCCACGAATTTGCACAGAGACCACGCTATCGCGGCTATGGAGGCCGGGAAGGCGGTCTTTTGTGAGAAGCCCATGGCGCTCACCGTGGCCGACTGTGATGAGATGATTGCCGTCTCCAAAGAGACCGGCCAATTGCTGATGATCGCCCTGGTGATGCGCTTCTGGCCGGAATATATGGCTTTGGTGAAGGCTGTCAACAGCGGCAAATACGGCAAACCATTGGCGGCCAAGGCGTCGCGCCTTTCCGCCCGCCCCCAATGGGGGGCCTGGTTTGCCAAGCCAGAGTGGACGGGCGGCGGCTTGCTGGACCTGCAGATTCACGATCTGGATGCGCTCAACTGGTTGTTTGGTACCCCCAAAACCGTTTATGCGTTGGGCCAGCAGGGCATCCCGGGCGCCTGGGATCACATACTGACTCTGGTGGACTACGGCGGCGTCAAGGGCTTCGCCGAGGGCAGCGTGATGATGCCCGAGGGATACCCCTTCACGATGAGTATGTGGGTATTGTGTGAGAAGGCATCGATCGAGTTTACGTTCAGAGCCGGCGGTACAGGTGTCGAAACCGGCACTTCGAGCGGCACGACATTGATGGTTTACGAGTCGGGTAAGGACCCTCAACCTTTGTCGGCACCAGGTGGCGACGGCTACGAGGCCGAGGTGGCCTATTTTGCCAAGTGTGCGGCTGAGGGCATTGCACCCGAGCGCGGCACGGCTGAACAAGGGCGCCTGGCAGTGGCCACGTGCCTGGCTGCCGGTAAGTCGTTGGACGACCACACGATCGTGAAGCTGTAGACTGGGCGTCACATAAGGCGGACGGCAATTGTTGACAGGCAATCGGCCGAAGAAGGCCTCACTCTCCTTTCACCTGGTCCACACGGGACAGGTTGAAAGGCGAGTGAGGCATCCGAGACCGATTGCGGCAAATGGAGCGAAGGAGTAGAAAATGCGCGTTCTGGCTGTTGGGGCTCATCCCGACGATCTGGAGATCTTGTGCGGAGGTACGTTGGCGCGATATGCTCAAGAAGGGCACGACGTCATTATGTGTGTGGCGACTGACGGAACGGCTGGGCATATGATCATCAAGCCGGCCGAACTGGCCAAGATACGGGAGCGCGAGGCACGGAACGCCGCTAAGGTGATCGATGCTGATTTTATTTGGCTCGGCTTCCCGGATGAATTGATTTTTGACGACAGGCCAACCAGGTTGGCCTTTGTGGACGCCATTCGGCAGGCAAGACCCGATCTTATCATCACTCATACACCCGATGACTATCACCCAGACCACCGAACGGTCAGCAAGCTGGTTTTTGACGCCAGCTTCGTGGCCAGTTTGCCAAATATCGAAACGGAACATCCTGCCCATCCGGTGGTGCCGCCTATCTACTTCATGGATACGTTGGCGGGCAAGAATTTCCATCCCTCAGAATTTGTTGATATCAGCGCTACGATTGAGACCAAACGCAGAATGTTGGCCTGTCACGAAAGCCAGGTCACGTGGTTGAAAGACCACGACGACATTGACATCATGGAGTTCATGAACTCCGTCGCGCGGGCTCGCGGTTTTCAATGTAATGTTGAATACGCCGAAGGGTTCAGGAGCGAGGACGTCTGGCCACGGAAGGCCCCGCACCGATTGTTGCCCTGATTCCATATTTTTAATCCCATCCATCCTCATTCACTGCAAGGAGAGAATCTATGGCCTTTACCTACGATCTAGCACAGTTTATCGACTTTCGAGACAAGGAAGCCTGTGAACGGGTGCGGAGAATAACACGCGATGAGATAACGAAACACCCCAACCCCGATTTCAAAATCAGGATCATAAACGATACGAACGAGTTCTATGCTGCCTTTGCGATTGATATCGTTCGACGGATCAAACTGGCGCTTGACGAGGGGCGCCGGTTCATCGGTATTTTTCCCGTCGGCCCGATGCCTCAGTATGCCATAGCCGCCCGGATGATCAACGAGATGCGTTTGCCGATGAAGCACGTCCATACCTTCAATATGGACGAGTATGCTGATGAAGACGGCAACACGGCGCCGGTCGACTGGCCGGGTTCGTTCCAGAAGGCTATGTTCGAGAATTTCTTTGATGAAATCGATCCCGATTTACGCCCTCCGTTGAGCCAGATTCATTTTCCCACAAAAGAAGTCATTGGGCATTACGGGGAGCTGATGCAAGAGGCCGGGCCTGTCGATGTGTGTTACGGCGGTATCGGGTGGTGCGGGCATATCGCCTTTTGGGAATCCAGTCTGGGACACGAGTACGGTGATGACCTGGACGCCTATAAGAAGGCCAAGGCGCGGCTGGTTACCTTGACCCCGATGACAGTTATGCAGAACGCGCTACATTCGTTTAGCGGTGACTGGTCCTGGGTGCCGCCCAACGCCAACACGATCGGTCCCGCGGAAATCCTTTCGGCTCGCGACCGCAGCTTCTGGTTGGACGGGCACATTGCCGGCAACATCACCTGGCAGCGCTTCATCGCGCGCCTGGTGGCGCATGGCCCGGTGAATACTCTGGTCCCGGGCTCGATATTGCAGACGGCGCCGACCGACTACACGCTGCTGG
>CAZHBM010000167.1:0-8078 GCA_964529945.1 uncultured Anaerolineales bacterium
GTGTTGGTATTTCTGGCTATGACGCTGGCCGGAGGATCCACCGACACCGCCGTACTCGTATTTTTCGGCGCCAAGGTCAACAGCCTGATTGAAGCTGGCCAGGTATGGCGATTGCTGACATCCATGTTTCTGCATATCGGCCTGATGCACCTGCTCTTCAATGGCTACGCTTTGTTTATCTTGGGCATGGAGGTTGAACGCCTGTACGGCGGCGGCCATTTTATGGCCATTTACCTGCTGTCGGGTTTGTGGGGCTCGCTGGCCAGTTTTGTCCTTAGTCCTTACATATCGGCCGGCGCTTCGGGGGCAATATTCGGCCTTCTGGGAGCCATGGTGGCATTTTACCTGCGCCATCGGCGGCTGTTCGGCGCATGGGGCCGGCAGCGCCTGCTGTCCCTCCTGGGAGTTGTGGGGCTCAATTTGTTCCTGGGTTTCACCGTGCCCGGCATCGACAACCTGGCGCATCTGGGCGGCCTGGCTATGGGCGCACTTTTGGGATGGAGCCTGGCGCCGACCTACCAGGTACAGTGGTCCACCCAGGGACCTCAGGTCGTCGACCGGGGCAACATGTTGCGCCGCTGGGGAACCATCACATTGTCTGCCGTGCTGCTGGCAGCCGTGACCGCACTGGTGATCTCCGCCCGGCGGTGAGACGCTGCCCGATCTGCCCGTCTTTGAGGTGGTCTCCGGCGAATTGAGGGTTTCCATTGCGCGAGAATGCCCCATGTGGCATACTCAAGCCTGATACGATCGCACGAAGTTGAAGGTTATTGTGTTTAGGGGGTAAAACCAATGTTAAAGCACGGCACACGACCGGCCGTATGCGCCGACGATCGTTGGTATCCATCCCAACGGGAAAATCTGATGCGCGCCGTTGACAAGTACATAACGGCCAACGACAAAATGGATGTGGGTGAGATTATTGGGATAATCGCTCCGCACGCCGGTTATTTTTTCTCCGGCCGGGTGGCCGGCGCCGCCTATCGCCAGGTGAAAGGCGACGATTGGGGCACGGTGGCCCTGGTAGGCCCCGATCACACCGGTGTGACTCTGGGAGGTCTGGCTATTCCCGATTATGATACCTGGCAGACGCCTCTGGGCGACGTCCCGGTGGATACCGAAGCGGTGGCGGTCCTTGAAAAAAGCCTGACGCTGCGACACGTAGGCCAGGATCAGGAGCACTCCCTCGAGGTCCAACTGCCGTTTTTGCAGACGGCGCTGGCGCAATTCTCACTCCTGCCGGTGATCATGGGAGACCAATCACCGGCCACCTGTCGCAGCCTGGGAGCATCCATCGCCGAGGTGGCCCAATTGCGCCCAACACTGCTGGTGGCCAGCACCGATCTTTCTCATTTCTACCCCGACCAGGTGGCCCGCGAGCTGGATGAGAAGACGTTGAGTTACGTACTGGACTTCGATCCCGAAGGGCTGGCTGAGGCATTGCCGACCGGAAAAGCGCAGGCCTGCGGCGGCGCGCCCGTCGCCGCCATTATGTTTGCCGCCCGCGCACTGGGCGCACGCCAGGCGCACCTGCTGCGGTATGCCAATTCCAGCGACGTGTGGCAGGACAAGAGCCGAGTCGTCGGCTACGCGGCGGTGGCATTGACGCCCTGATGACTGCTTTCTGTGAGGTGGTTGTCAATCGCCCGATTGTACGACAGCGTGTTGTTTCAGAGGAGAGATACCCAAGCCGTCCAGATAGTACGGTAAACAATCCTCTGATCAACACGTTTTCTTATTCCATCCCCTCACACCTGCAAGCCCACATCAGGGTCGGGCAACTGGTCGAAGTCCCTTTTCGCGAGGCGTCCCTCCAGGGAGTCATCGTTGGACTGGCCGACCACCCGCCGGAGCATATCGACCCCCGCCCACTGACCGCCATTTTGGAGGCCGCGCCGGTAGTCAGCAGCGCCCAATTGGAGTTAGCCAAGTGGTTGAGCAGGCGCTACCTGGCACCGCTAAGCGACTGTGTGTGGCTGTTTCTGCCGCCCGGTATCCGCCGTTCTCCGGAAACCGTTGCCCGGGCGATCGCTGAAAAAGGACCCTCAATAACCTTGGATGCTCCGGCTATGGCCATGTATCTGTATCTGAAGCAGGCTGGGGCCACCCCCGTCGGTCAATTGGAGCCGGCGCCTCTGCAAGCCCTGGTCGACGCCGGACTGGTTGAAAAACAACAACGTCTGGCGCAGCCGCGGGTCGGGCCGCTACTCGACCGGACGGTGGAGTTGATCGTAAGCCTGGATGAGGCGATGGCGGCCCTGCCGCGTCTGGGCCGCCAATCCAAGCAGGCCGAAGTGCTGCTGCACCTGGCCGCACTGGACGACGTCCTGCCTACGGTCGATAGTGTTCTGAATGCGATCGGCTGCGGCCCGGGTGTGCTGCAATCGTTGGCTGACAAGGGTCTGGTGACGCTGACCTCGCGCGAGACGATGGTCGCGCCGGCAATTGCGACGACCGGGCCGGCGCTGGAAAAAGCCCTGCAGAACCTGAGCAACGCCCCGGCGCAACGCAGCGCCTTGCGGCAAGTGGCGGAAACCAGTCTCCCGGTTGCCAGTGCAGCGTTGTCGATCCCCGGCAATACCCTGGCGGCCCTGGAAGACAAGGGATATATCCGCCGCTGGCAGGAACCGGCCACCGTCAGTCTCAACCTGGGACAAGACGAGATTTTGCCGGCGATCCTGGAATTGCGCGGCACCACCGGCCACGCCTCGGTCATCGAGATGCTTGCCAGGGAAGAAGGCCGCGTGTGGGTCGGTTGGGTGTACGCCGAAACGGACGGCGACCTGCAGACCCTGCGCCAGCTGGCCGAAGCCGGCCTGGTATCGCTGGACGAAACCAGGCGTTGGCGGGATCCATTGTCGGAGAAGAGTTTTGTTCTGAAGAAGGCGCCCCAACTGACCAAAGACCAACGCGCGGTCTGGGCCGAAATCAATCGCAGCCTCGGCCGAGAACAGCCGGCCGGGCAGGCATTCCTGTTGCGCGGCGTGACCGGCTCAGGCAAGACGGAAATATACCTGCAGGCCATCGCCCAGGTCTTGACGATGGGGCGCGGGGCGATTGTCCTGGTGCCCGAAATCGCGCTGGCAGCCCAGACGATCCAACGCGTGGCCCAACGGTTTCCCAACCGGGTCGCAGTATGGCACAGCAGCCTGTCACCCGGGGAGCGCTTCGACACCTGGCAGCGTATCCGCCAGGGCGCTTTGCCGATCGTCGTCGGTGCGCGCAGTGCCCTATTTACACCCATTCCCCGGCTGGGCCTGATCGTGGTCGACGAAGAGCACGAGCCGGCATACAAACAGATGCGGTCGCCGCGCTACCACGCCCGGGACGCCGCCCTGCAACTTGGGCGTCTGACCGGTGCGACCGTCGTCCTGGGAAGCGCCACGCCCGACGTGACAACGATGCGGCGGGCCGAGCGCGGCGAACTCAAACTCGTCAGCCTGCCCAGCCGGGTGCTGGCCCACCGGCAACACTGGGCCAGGCAGATGGCAGTGATCAAAGCCAGTCACGTCAAAAAGGCGCCCGTTGTGGGCAGCAAACAAGGCGCCGGCACTATCTTCAGCCTGCCTTTGCCCCCGGTGGAGATTGTTGACCTGGCAGCCGAATTAAAAGCCGGCAACACCTCCATTTTCAGTCGCGCGCTGCAACAGGGCATACGCGAAACCCTGGCGGCCGGCCAACAGGTGATCCTGTTTCTCAACCGGCGCGGCAGCGCCACCTTCGTGATGTGCCGCGACTGCGGCCACGTGATGGACTGTTCCCGCTGCCACATGCCTTTGACATTTCACGCCGCTGACGAGGCGCTGGTCTGCCACCACTGCAACCGGCGCTATCCCATTCCGACCCACTGCCCCGAGTGCAACAGCCCGCGCATCCGCTATTTCGGGTTGGGAACCGAGCGGGTTGAAGAGACGGTGCGAACGCTGTTTCCCAAGGCGCGCACCCTGCGTTGGGACCAGGACACGGCCCGCGCACGGGGAAGCCACCAGGCATTCCTGGAACGTTTCGCTTCCGGCCAGGCCGACATCCTGATCGGCACCCAGATGATCGCCAAAGGGCTGGATATGCCGTTGGTTACGCTGGTGGGCATCATCAGCGCCGACACGGCCCTGTATTTGCCCGACTTCCGGGCAGCCGAACGTTCCTTCCAATTGCTGACCCAGGTGGCCGGGCGGGCCGGGCGCAGCCCGTTGGGCGGCCGGGCCATCATCCAGACCTACCACCCCGACCTGCCCCTCGTCCGGGCCGCCGCCCAGCACGATTACGAGACCTTCTACCAGGACGAGCTGCGCGCCAGGCACGAGGGACGTTACCCGCCGTTCAAACGCCTGGCACGGCTGATCTACAGCGGTTCCGGTGAAAAACGAGTCGAGACCGAGGCCGAAAGGCTGGCCGCGGAACTGAAACAGTTTGTCGCCCGCCGGGGCGAGCCGGGCGTCTCTATCATCGGGCCGGCGCCCTGTTACTACCGCCAACTGCGCGGACAACACCGCTGGCATCTCGTCGTACGCGCCGATGAGCCGGAGGTTCTGCTGTTTGATTTTCCTCTGCCGGCCGGCTGGCGGGTGGACGTCGATCCCCTGGATTTCCTCTAGTCGTTCAGGCCTCAAAGATCCTCCAATAGGGTGTGGTCCCAATCCTTCTGTTGGAGAAATTGGACCGAGCCAGAGCCTGGCTGCGAAACAGGTTCGTGAGAGACCGCTCACGCAATGTTTTAAGAAGCGTTTAGAATCAGGTGTTATTTTTTGTGGCTGGAAGACCTGTCAAATGCCTCCCGATGGTTACCATGCGTGAGCGGATGGATGGGTTGCAGTGACCCCACCAACACTGCTTGCTTGATCACAGACAATTGGCTATAGTCCTTTTTATGAAGACAATTGTCCTGTATACCTCCGGCACCCTGGGCGATCACCTGCCCTATATCGCTTTGGGTCAGGCATTGACGGCCAAAGGATATCGGGTCCGTCTGGTCATCAATCAGGCTATGCACGCCTACGCTCACCGCGCGGGACTGGAAGCAGTTGCTCTGACCGATATCGAACGTGGGCCGGAAGAAGCCCGTGAAAATGCGTGGGCTTGGAATCACTGGTTCACACCTGACAGGACGCCGCGACCGGCGCCAAATGCTGCCGCCGTCCTCAAATGGTACGCTGCGCAAGCCCAAGAATTGATCGATCTGTGCCGGGATGCAGATCTGCTCATTTCCACCTCGATCCGTATCCTGGGCTATGTGGCTCACAGCGCCCTTGACTTGCCATGGCTGACGGCGTCCATGAATCCCTACACCTTCTGGCTGCCCCCATCACCCGAGGAAAAAGAGCGCCAGCGGCAAAGCCATATTCGGGAATTTGACCAACATTTCAAAGATCTGATCCCTCTACTATTTGCTGAGCTGGGCATAGCCAAGCCTCCCCCGGCCGCCAGAATGGGCTGGCAGTTTGCCCGACACGTACTTCTGGCCAGCAGCCCGCACTTCAGCCCACATGACCTGGACATGCTGCAGCCCTTCTCCAGTATCGATATGACCGGTTTCTGGTTCTACGAGGACCCTGCCTGGCACGACTGGCAGCCGGACGAAGCGCTGCGGCGCTTCTGCCAACGGCAGCCGATCGTGCTGACTTTCAGCAGCCAGCCCCTGGAACATCGGCGCCCGGCCTTGGCCCTCCACGTGGAGACGGCGGCGCGCCTGGGACGGCCCTTGCTGGTACAGA
Source organism: uncultured Anaerolineales bacterium (assembly GCA_964529945.1). Lineage (GTDB taxonomy): Bacteria > Chloroflexota > Anaerolineae > 4572-78 > NAK82 > CAZHBM01. The sequence continues at coordinate 5,712 of CAZHBM010000167.1, forward strand.
GTGGGTGGGCAGGCTTCTCCGAAGACGACCTGCCGCCCGGCACCAATCGCGAAGATGTCTTGTTTGCCGACTATATGCCGCACGATTGGCTGTTCGCTCACGCAGCTTGTTCTATCCAACATGGGGGCATCGGTTCCATTGCCCGGGCCCTGCGCCAAGGCTGCCCGTTGGTTGTTGAACCGTACGGCAACGACCAACTTTACAACGCCACTCAGGTGACGAACCTGGGTGTGGGTGTGGCTATGCACCCCTTCGAAACAACGGTCGACGGCCTGGTGCAGGCATTGAACGAACGCGTGCTGACCCCTGATTGTCGCCGCCGCGCCCAGGCTTTGGGGGCAAAAATCGTCGCCGAGGACGGGGTCGGGCGAGCCTGCCAGTACGTAGAGAAATATTTAGCCCGCTTCGACACCGACGGGCACACGCCAAAGATTTACAGCCGCTATGCTCCCCCCCTCACACCCCGGCACGAACGTCAGGAACAGTTGTCCGGGTGGACCACATCCGAGGAGGCGACGATCGCACAACCGGCGCCGGCTGTCAGCATAGCCCCAACGCTGCGGCGGTCGGCTGTCCCAGACGACGCAACGCCGGCCGGCCAGGGCACGATTCCCAGAATCCTGCATCAAACCTGGAAAGACGAGAACCTGCCCCCCGATCTGCAAGCCCTTCAGAAAACGTGGCGGGCTCACCACCCCGACTGGGACTATTTTCTGTGGACTGACGTGGACAATAGGGAGTTTCTTCGGCGCCATTACGGTTGGTTCTTGCCTATCTATGACGGATACGCCGAGAATATCAAACGCGTGGATGCGGTGCGCTACTTCATCCTGTATCACTACGGCGGGCTCTATGCCGACCTGGATTTCGAGTGTCTGCGGCCGCTCGATCCCCTGCTGGCCGGCAAGCAGGTTCTTTTCGGTCTGGAACCCTCGGCCCACGTTGACCAGCGATTCGCCAGGGATAGGGGGCTGCGCCAGATCGTATGCAACGCCCTGATGGCTTCGGTGCCCCGACATCCGTTCTGGGAACACGTCTTCACGCAGCTCCTCGCCCATCATCAGTACCCGGCCATCCTTGATGCGACCGGACCCTTTTTCTTGACCCGCGCCTACGAATCCTACCTGGACAAGAGCGAAATCTGCCTTGAAGCGTCGGAACGCCTCTATCCGATCGGCAGCCAAAAAACGTGGTCTGGTCTGTCGTCGGCGGAACAGGCCAGTATGATGCAGACGGCCTTCGCCGTACACCACTGGCGCGGAGAATGGTGGCGGGAGTCCGCTGCACGATCTGCCCGGGAGATGAACGTCTCCCTGCTGGTAGGGGGAGAGAGGGTCCACCGTTCGGCGCTGGCGCTGGACCGGTACCTGGCGTTGTTTCAGCGGGCTGAGGAACAGCCGCGCGTCTCGTGCCTGATGGTCACCAGAGACCGGGCATCCCTGGCCCAATACGCAGTCCGTTGTTTTCAGCAGCAGACCTATCCCAATCGCGAACTGATAATCGTCGATGACGGCCGGCAGGACGATTTGGAAGCATGGGTCCGGCAAACCGGGGACGATCGAATTGTCTTTTTCCGCCTGCCAGACGAAAACAAATCGCTGGGCGAGCTGCGCAACCTGGCTGTGCAGCAGGCCAGCGGCACCTATGTGGCCCAGTGGGATGACGATGACCTGTCGGACCCCACCCGATTGGAGGTTCAACTGGCCGCCATTTCGGTGCTACAAACAGACGCCTGTGTGCTGGAGCGGCAGCAGATGTGGTGGCCACAGGAGAAAAGGCTGGCCCTGTCAACCCGGCGTATCTGGGAGGGATCGTTCGTATGCACCAAAGCCAAGTTGCCGCCTTATCCTGTCCAACGCCAGGGCGAGGACACACCGGTGGTCGACCAGATTGTGAAACAAGGTCGAACGGCCTGGCTGGATTATCCCCGGCTCTACACCTACATCTTCCACGGCGACAACACCTTTGCCGCCGGACATTGGGAACGGCACTGGACGGCTGCCACGGTCACCTTTGAGGGGCGTGCGTACCAGGCGAAACTTGAGGAACTGGAGCAGCACCTGAACCTGAACCTGTCGGCCTGGCCGGAACCGCTCTTTTCCTCCGACGCACAAGAGGAAAAGGACAGGCAAAATAAAGCCGATGCGCTCCCTGACGAAGCTGCTGTCGCCCCAGCCCCCATCCCGACCGGCGCCGATCGGATTCTGATCCTGGTTCCGGTCAAGGACGCAACACCCCATCTCGATCATCTCTGGGAGAACCTGAAACGCCTGACCTATCCTCACAGCCAGATATCCCTCGCTTTTTTGGAGAGCGACAGCCTGGATGGCACGTTGGCCCGCTACCGGAAGATCGAACGGCCAAAAT
>CAZHBM010000168.1:0-1341 GCA_964529945.1 uncultured Anaerolineales bacterium
CGTGATCACCCTATCCCGGCAGTTTGGCAGCGGCGGCACAGAGATTGCCGCCCGCATCTGTGAATTACTCAACTACCATTACCTCGACAAATTGCTCATGAACCAGGTAGCTCAAGAACTGGGCCTGTTCGATCTGGAGCTGGCCGAACTGCCCGAAGAGCACTACAAGATCCGCAGTTTCCTCGACCGCCTTCTTTTTCCCGGCCCGCATAGTTTCGCCCAATTCGCGATCCGCGCCCGCGACACCGACGAGGCTGAAGCGCGGCGGATTTTGCAGCTCGACCAGGCGCGCACCGCCAGCCTGGTCCGTACGGCCATCATCGCAGCCTACAAGACCGGCGATGCCGTCATCGTCGGCCGTGGCGGCCAGGCGGTGTTGCAGGACTACCCGGATGTGTTGCACGTCCGGGTGGCGGCGCCGATGGAAGACCGCATCCGGCGACTACAACAGCGTCACAACGTGTCCCACGATGAGGCAGTCACCCAGGTCAAGCGCTACGATGACATTTCGGCCCATTACCTCAGTTCACTCTTCGGCATCGATTGGAATGATCTGTCCCTATACAATCTGATTATCAACACCGCCAAAACGTCCCTGGAGCAGGCGGTACACATGATCATGGCCGGCGCCGAGCAGCACGCTGCGCTGGCGAATGCCGTGGCCGCCACTGGCGGATAAGCTACGGCGATCTACCGGGTAGGATTTGCCCCGGCGACCGCAGGAAGGATGGCGGCTGCCGTTTCTTACCGGCCTGGCTGTATATCGCTTGCGAGATGACCGCCCTGGCGGCGAGTTGGTCACCCCACCGGCGCCGGGCCGGTCCGCTCAAACCCTGGCCGGCCACCCCCAGAGTGGACGTGCGCGGCGTCGTATTCGGAAAGGGCCGGCTGCTGCCGGTTCGTGAGCCGGTCGGCGGCGGATGGGCCTTGCCCGGCGGTTGGGTCGACGTAGGCTTGTCGCCGGCCGCCAACACCACATAGACGAAGGGCATCGGCAAGACCGCATATCCGCATGCAGGAAGGCGAGCGCAAGCGTCGGCAATAACCTGGTCCGACGTAACCAGGCCGACAGACGGATGGTGATCTGGTCTACGCCTGCGTCCGCAGGTGCGAGCGTGTCAACATTCTGATCGGAGGTCAACCTCAGCGCGGCACCGCGGTCAAAATGAACTGCATCTGGGCACTAGACTTGCTCGATGTGTCGAGCCAGAATGTTGATCGCCTTCTTTTCTCGCTCCAGCGTACCCTCAATGATGACAAAGTTGCTGCGAATCGCTTGCCGGTATTGTCGATAGACCTCGGGCGATATGACCACATTCACGATACCACTCGGATCTTCCA
>CAZHBM010000168.1:1351-3217 GCA_964529945.1 uncultured Anaerolineales bacterium
AGCCCTCCTCGTCTTCTAGCGTGACAAAGAGCATTCCCTTGGCCGTCGGCGGTCGTTGACGCGCAACCACCAATCCTCCAATATGTACATGTTGGCCATGGGGCAACATGTGAAGTTGCTCGATGGGCGTCGCGCCGGCTCGGGTAAAAGCGTCACGGCGAAGGGTCGTCAGATGTGCGTTCAAACTGACGCCGGTGGCGGCGAAAGACGTCTCCATGCGGCGGCTTTGGCTCATGGGAGGGAGTTTGACCTGTTCGTCGGGGCTTTTCAGCGGCAATTGTGACGGGCGCCGGGCCAGATGATAGGCTTCGGCAATGTCCCACAACAACTGTCTTCGCTCTCCAAAATGATCCAGGGCGCCCGCCAGAACCAGCATCTCCACCCGATTACGATCTATTCCGGTGCGTTTCACCAGATCGAAGAGAGATGAAAACTGCCCCCTCTGCCGTTCATCGAGCAATACCTCGATCTGCTGAGGGCCGAGACTTTGGACGTAGCTAAAGCCCAACCGAATGCTGCCGCCCTCAACCGTCACGTTGGACTGTGAAAAACGCAGGTCGACCGGGAGGAAACTGACACCGATACGTTGAGCGTCGGAAACCAGGACGTGAGGCGGGTAGAATCCCATGGGTTGGTTACGCAACAGGCCGGCGAAGAAAGCTGCCGGATGATAGCAGCGCAGCCAGGCCGACCAATACGTGATGACTGCAAAGGCGGCTGCATGCGCCTTAGAAAAAGAATACCCGCCAAATGCCTGCAGTTGGCCGAACACACGCTCCGCTATCGACGCAGAAACCCCTTTTGCTCTGGCTCCCTCAATGAATCTGGCTTGAAATAACGCCAATTCTCGCTCAGCCCGTTTGTGCCCCATCGCACGCCGCAACAGCTCTCCCTCGCCGGCAGTGAAGCCCGCCAGATCACGAGCGACTTTCAAGACCTGTTCCTGGAACAGTATGACGCCAAGTGTCTCTTGCAGGGCCGGCTCAAGCAGTGGGTGGGCGTAGGTTACCGGCTCCAGCCCGTCACGCCTGCGCAAGTAGGGGTGCACCATGTTCCCTTGTATGGGGCCAGGGCGGATCAGCGCGACCTGGACGGTCAAATCAGCGAAGGAACGGGGTTGAAAACGAGGGATAAGGGTGGCTTGCGCCCGGCTTTCTATTTGGAATACGCCGACAATGCCGCCACGGCAGAGCATTTCAAACACGTTCACGTCATCGAAATGGAGTGAGGACAGATCGGGGCGCCGTCCCGTTTGGGTTTCCACAATCTCGCAAGCTTCGGAGATTGCCGACAACATGCGCAGTCCCAAAACGTCCAGTTTGACCCAACCAACCATCTCCAGAGCATCCTTGTCCCATTGAACGACGCTTCTGTCTTCCATGCTGGCCGGTTCAACCGGAATTTGCTGCTGCAAGGGGAGAGCAGAGAGGATCATGCCGCCATTGTGGATGCCGAGATGGCGGGGGAAACCGTCTAATTGAGCAGCCAGATGTAGCAACTGCTGCCACCGGCGCGACTCAATCTGGTCACCAAAGTTTGACCTCAGGGACTCGGAAGAAGCCAGGCTGTTGGCTGAACGATCGTCTACGCTGTCACAGATGCGGTCCAATAAGTCTTTAGGGAAATCCAACGCCATCCCAACGTCGCGTAGCGCCTGCCTGGCACGAAAAGTGACGACCGTACAGGCCATAGCGCTGTGATCATGGCCATATGTCCGGTAGAGATATTGGATCACTTCTTCACGCTGATGAGAGGCTACATCCAGATCGATGTCGGGCGTTGAGATCCTTTCGGGTGATAAAAACCTTTCAAATACCAGGCCGGCCGCCAGTGGATCTATGGGAGTAATATCCAATAAATAGGCTA
>CAZHBM010000168.1:3227-8049 GCA_964529945.1 uncultured Anaerolineales bacterium
GGAATTAGCGGCACTGCCTCGCCCCTGGCACAATATGCCGTGTGAGCGTGCAAAGCGTGCCAAATCCCAGACGACCAGGAAATACGTCTCCAGTTTCTGGAGATGGATGATTTGCAGTTCACGTTCCAGTGTCGATTGGTAGTTTTCGAAAGGAATTCCCGGTGATTGTTTATCAAGCAGAGATTGCCGGCATAGCTGGGCCAGAAAGTCAAAGGCGTTTTGGATGCCGGGTAATGGCGGGCGGGGTATGGGCTGGGGACCCGCGGGCAGAATCGCCCGGCATCTATCCGCGATTTCCAGGGTGGTCGACAAGGCCTGGGGCCATTCGTCGAACATCTCTGCCATCTGTTGTGGCGTATGGAAGAAATATTCGGTGTTGCTGCGTAGCAGGCCGTTGGCACACTCAAGAGAGACGCGGTGATTGATACACGTCAGTACGTCCTGGAGCGGTGCGGAGTCCGGAGACAGATAGTGAACGTTGCCCGTGGCCACTGTCTGCAATCCGACGCTTTTAGCCATTTCGCACAGCGCTCTATTCAGGCCGGTGTCCCCTTTTTGACGGTGTTGCTGCAGTTCGATCAAAAAATTATGCCGGCCAAAGATGGCCAAATATCGTTCTGCCACCCGACGCGCTTTCTTCGCATCACCGTTCAGAATAGCCCGGGCTATCTCACCGCGACGGCAGCCGGACAAAGCAATAACGCCGCGGCTGAAATCAGCCAACCGCCGCCAGGGCAAAGCCGCCATGCCTTTTTGTTGATCGCGGCGGCCCAGCGTGATTATCTGGCACAAGTTTGCGTAGCCGATATCGTCCTCGGCCAACAACGTCAGGTGCCCACCCCCATTAACGAGTGTGATTTCGGCCCCCAGGATGGGTTTGACACCGGCCGCTTGAGCCGCTCTGACGAATCGCGGTGCACCATATAGGCCGTCGTGATCGGTCATGGCGATGCCCGGCATATCAAGTTCGGCCGCCCTCTGTACCAACGCCTCAGGAGAGGGCGTAGCATCCAGAAGTGAATAATATGAGTGTGCGTGCAGTTCTACGTACACTGCGGCTACCCTCTAGATAGTGTACCTGCGTTCCAGAAACCAGCGCCCATGATCATCCTGGAAGACCGTGAAGATAATGCGGTCCTGAGTCTCGAGCTGATAATATTTCCGTCGTATTGGATTGTCCCACCATCGCCGTTGTTCTATCCATGTCTCGCAAACCCTGACGACCCGGCGCGCCCATCCTCCCCATTCGAGCATGCTGGGAGTTAACCGGGAGTCGGTGTGGACGTGGATCGGTAGTGGGAGGGGCGGACCAAGGGCGCTGGCGATTTGAATCACGGCTTCACCAAAACGCTGTTTGAGCACGCGAATCGCGTGACGCAGAACGGACCGCTTGTGTGGTTTTGCCGGAGAGAACAGCGAGAGTTGCCGCGCGCCGGCGTGCCACTCGCGCAGTGGGTACGCCGTGACACACACTGCGCCGACCGGGTGGAGCGGATTTAATTTGCCAAATAGCCGGGCGACGGTCCGTTGAAGAATTACGACATCGCCGGACGGCGGCTTGATGGTGGCGCCGGCAGATTGACTCGCGCCTGCCTCATCGGTGATTGTCAGCGCCATAGCCGTTGTGTGGCAGTTAAGCTGTGCCAGGTCGGTCGCGATTCGTTTGACAATTTGGTCCAACACGGCAACAAGGCGGTGCCGGTCTGTCAGCGTCTCCTCGAGGGGTCTGGTATGCTGTACGATCGGGGGAGGGGCTTGTGGAGCGATGGGGCGGGCATCGATCCCCCGCGCCAGGTCCAGAAAAAAAGCTGCCTCGGCACCAAATTGCAGGGTCACAGCCGGGCGAGGCAATTGGGCCAGCCCACCAAGCGTCGTGATACCAAACAGATGCAAGCGGCGCAACATTTCCAACGGAATTTCAGGCAGGACGGTCAATGGAAACTCGGCCAGGAACAGCTTCTCTTTGCCTGGGGGTACAACCCGAACAGAACCAGGATATGCCTTTGAAACACCAGCAGCCTGCAAGGCGGTGAATTTATTGCCGGCAATACCGCCCGCGACCAGGAGTTGCGACGTTTGGTTAATGGAAGATGTTATGTGTAATCCCAGGTGTTCTTCTGAGGAGAATGTTTGCGAGAGGCTTCCCACGTCGAAAAAAAATAAGCCCAGGCCTCCGGTTTCAACGGCGTCGGCGAAGTTTTTCAGTTCTGCCTTTATCGTACTGTGAATGTCTTGGTAGAGAGTCTCCTGAGCAGGTAAGACAACTGCTTGTGGTCCGGATAGTTGCTCGGCACGCCGTCGCGTGTCCCCAACATGAACGCCACTATCCGCCAGGTCAGGCGACATGTCAACAACGCGGTCATCCCAGCCGCGAACGATGATCAGCGGCCTATCTGCCGTGGATGGACACAGGGTTTTTTCTACCTGAATTGGGAGGTGATTTATCAAAATACAGGCAACCCGCATGTTGAACCTCTGTCCGGAATGCTTGGCGCTAGAACATTTGTTCTTATTTTAGCATTACGCTGGAATAAGTCAAACGAGGAAATTGACGCGCGCCCCTCCGTCTCCACGAGCGTGGGCCGGGTTCGATTTGTGGCCAGTCGGTTCCCCAGTAATTCCTCCATTTCAGGTGCCCCAAACCGACCAAATTCCCAAAAACTCATTTGCCTGCCCGCAACTCTTTCCCCGACTGCGTGTTATAGTTACTGTATTCGTACCGGAAAACGCTCCATGATTGCAACAAAGACGTGGCAAGAGAGCGAACGCTAGTTGCCTGAATCAGTCGCCCCTATCAGGCTGGCAGGCAACACAACCGCCGATTGCGTTGGCAACTTGCCAGCGGAGTTGGTGCACCAAGACCCACAGGAGGATTTTCCGTGAATCGCAATCTGACCTATCTGGCAATCAGCAACCGCAAAAGCTTCGTGGCCGTCACCAAGGGTGGCACCATCTTCATCAACTGGGAAGGCGAAACCATCGAATTGCACCAGGGTCGTTTCAAACGGCTGGCCCGCCTGTTGAAGCAATCGGCCCATTGCATGGACTCCGAGGAGTTGAGCGACGGCGGTCTGTGCCTGACGCGCGGCGACGGCGGCGACTACCACCTGACGGTTGGTGCTTTCGGTATCCACGTCGCCTCCAACCATTTCGACAGCCTGGTACGCATGGTGCTCGAAGCCAGCCATTGGACCAACACCGTCAACGATGGCCTGTCGGCCCAGCCGGCTTGATTGGCAGGCCGCTTCATCCGTTTCGTTTCTAGATATTAAAAAGACCGGGGACACCAAGACAAATGGTGTCCCCTTTTTTGTCCCACTGCCAAGCCGATATTTTTAATCGCCGGTCACCGGCCTGAATGCCTCGGCCATGGCCACCCGTTTGTGAATCGAGGGGTGGCTGTGCAGAAGAAACTCGACCCAGGCCGGCGGCTCGGCCTCGGCCAGGTTCTGGTTGGCCAGGCGGGTCATCGCGCTGGCGAAGGCCGCCGGCTTGCCGGTCATCGCCAGCGCGTAGCGGTCGGCCATCCGCTCCCGCCAGCGCGACCAGGCGTTGCCGGCCGGCATGGTGATCAGGCCGTACAGGCTGAGCGCCAGCATCAGCCAGGGAAAACCGGCCGGGTCGGCCACGCCGCTCAAACCCATCAGCCGCACGCCCCAACTCATAACCAGGCCCGCCACCCAGAACCCCAGCAGGTTGAGCGCCGTTTGCACACCCAAACCCAACCCCATGTCCCGGTGCACGTGGTGGCCCAGTTCGTGGGCCAGAACGGTCTCTATCTCATCGCCCGAATAGCCGGCCACCAGAGTGTCGGCCAGCACGATGCGCCGGGTGTTTCCCAGCCCCATCAGCGCGGCGTTGGCGGTCGAGGTTTTGCGGCTCTCGTCGAAGGTGAACACGCCGCGCACGGTGGTCCCGGCCCGCTGAGCCAGTTCCATCAGTCGCCGTGAAAGGTCTTCGTCTTCCAGTGGCTTCAGTTTGTAGAACAGTGGCATAATCAGCACCGGCGCCAGGTTGCTGAGCAGCACCGACACGGCCAACATCAGCAACGCCGCCCACAGCCACCAGGTGGCTGGGGCAGCCGCCAGCAACCAGTAAAGCAACTCCAACAGAACCAACCCCAACAGCCCCGACACCAGCGTCCCCTTGGCCTGGTCCCACAGCCAATCCAGAAAACGCTGGTGCGACAGGCCGTAGCGGTGGGGCAGCACGAAACCACTGTAATAGGTCATAGGGGCGGTCAACAGGCTGAACACCAGCCCAAACCCGATCACGAACAACGGCACCGCCAGCCAGCGGCTGGTACTGACCAGCATCACCTCATCCCGCCACCAGATGGACAATCCGCTCACCAGCCAGACGATCACGTATACGAAGGTCAATGCCAGTTCAGCCAACATCAACCAACGCCGAACGCGTGCGTACTCGGCCGCCTTGATCTGGCGGTTTGCGTCCAATTGTGCCGCTTCGATGGGCGGCGTCTGTTGCTGCGCCTGTTCTTCAGCCACGTTCCGGTTCTCCCTTGCCCTAACTCCAAAAGATGAACCGGATTATAACACATCCGGCGACCTTTCACAGACCCCGCAACAAAGAATCTTCGCCGCCTTTCTTCCTTAAAAAATGGTGCCCGTTTGAGAAAAAGGTCACACAAACCATTGACAAAACGTGCTTAACGTGGTATCCTTGGTAAAATGGTCAGGCCACTTGACGCAACTCGGAGCCGATGATGGGATTTCGCGAAATGCGCAGGCAGGTGATACCGGAGGAGATCGTCCAGGAAATCCTGTCTATGATTCGCGATGGCCGTATTCAGCCGGGTGAC
>CAZHBM010000169.1:0-8047 GCA_964529945.1 uncultured Anaerolineales bacterium
ATACCATCTGCACCAGCGCAAGGAAGATGCCGCCAAGGTGGGCCACAACTCCAAGGAAGAGGCCTACTACTTCCCCGAAGGTGTCGACATGGGCCCGCACCCGGAGACGTTTTTCGGCGTGCATCCCTACATTGCCCAACAGAAGAAATACGACATTTTGTTGCCTTACCTGGTCGAATGGAAAGATGATCGCATCCTGCGCCACGCCTTCGCCTATGAACTGGAACCGGACGACGGCTATCACATCCCGTCGGGCATTTTGCACGCTCCCGGCACGGCCGTCACCATCGAGCTGCAGGAAGACTCGGACGTGTTTGCCATGTTGCAGGCGCTGGTCAACGGCGTCATCACCAGCAAGGAGCTGCTCTATAAGGACGTCCATCCCGACGATCGCGCCAAGAAGGGCGAACGAGCGGTGCTCGACCAGGTCGACTGGGAACTGAGCGGCGACCCCTACTTCTACGAGAATCGCCACACCCCGCCGGTGTTGGTGGCCGGCAGCCAGCAGGCCGGTGGTGAGGAGTACTGGATCTACTACAACACCAATACCTTCAGCGGCAAGAAGATGATCGTCAAGCCGGGCCAGAAGTACACCTCCCAGGACAAGGGTGTCTACAATATCCTGGTCTGGAAGGGCGCAGGCCTGTTCGACGGCCACCAGATTTCGTCCAAAGATTTCGACCTGCAAGAGCTGTTGGTCACCTACGGTAAGGCCACCCAGCCGGTCGAAGTGGAGAACACCGGTTCCGAAGACCTGATGATCATTAAGTTCTTCGGCCCGGACATCAATCCGGACTGCCCCCGCCTGCCGAAGTATCCGGCATAGCGAGCGACAGCGAGCGACTTTTCCGGCCTGGAATGGGCGACAGACCAGGCTGCGACCTAATCAAGGCGAACCGGCTTCGGGGCCGGTATCCGACCAAATCTTTCATTTTATTGAAATAAAGAAAGGGAGGCCGTAATGGGCAAGAAGAAGATTTCGATTGGCGCGTGGGCGTTTATCTGGGGAGGCTACGAGGATAAACCCATCCCGCTCAAGGACGTGGTGGAGCGACTGGAGGAACTCAACTTCGACGGCATCGAGATGGGCGCCTTCGCCCCGCACATGGACCCGGCCGAATACAACACCCAGGCCAAGCGAAAAGAGATCAAGAAACTGCTGGACGATCACGGATTGGAAGTCTCCGGTTTGGCAGCCGATTTCAACGCCGTGCCGCCGGCCACGGCCAAGCCCACCGATTATATGGAAGTCGTGCGCGTTAATGTCGACATCTGCCACGACCTGGACATTCCTAAACTGCGGGTGGATACCATCAGCCCGCCGACCGCGATCCCGGGTGGCATGGATTACGAGACCTGCTTCTGGCGCGTGGCCCAGGTATGGCATCGCGCGGCCGAGTTCTGCGCCAACGAAGGCATCAAGTTGATCTGGGAGTTCGAGCCGGGCTTCCTGTACAACAAGCCCAGCGAAGTCGTGCGCATGGTTTACGCAGTCGACCATCCCAACTTCACCACGCTGTTCGACTCCTGCCACGCTCACCTGTGCGCCGTGGTCGGCGCCCGCCAGATGGGCGAGAAAGAAACCCTGCCGGGCGGCGTGACCCAATTTGCGCATATGCTCACCGGCAAGATCGGCCACGTGCACTTCATCGATTCCGACAACACATTGCACGACGGCGAGACCAGCACCCACGCGCCCTTCGGCACCGGCGTGTTGGACTTCGAGGCCTTTATCAAGGCCATCGAGGAAGCTGGCTATCATGATGAGTGGTGGCCTATCGACCTGTGCTTCTGGCCGGATGCGATGGACGTCACCGCCGACTGCAAGGCGTTCATGGATGAACTGGTGGCCGAGCACAGCTAGATCACGCTGGCCGGTCAAGGTGGGCCGGAAGACGGCTGCCTGCCGATCAAACGGCGATTGATTGACTTTTTCGGGCTGAGGAGGCTCAACCTATGGCAGAGATGATGAAAGCTCAAGTCTTCTATGAAGGCGAGAAGATGCAACTGGAGGACGTTCCCGTTCCAGAGATCAGCGATGTGGACGTGCTGGTGCGGGTCAAGAACTGCGGTATCTGTGGTTCCGATATTCAGTATTACTATGGCTGGAGCTCGCTGGGCACCCCCACCGGCAAGGGCCCCCTGATCCTGGGCCACGAGTTCACCGGTGAGGTGGTCGAAGTTGGCGCCGTGCCCAAGTCTATGGGCCTGTTCAAGCCGGGCGACCGCGTGGTGGTCAACCCGGTGCAGAACTGCAACGCCTGCTACGAGTGCGCCGCCGGGCACACCAACCTGTGCGCCAACCTGTTCGTGCCGGGCGTCTCGGCCAACGGCGGTTTTGCCGAGTATTGCCTGTCGCGTTACACCGGCCTGTTCAAACTGCCCGATGACGTCAGCTACGCCGACGGCGCCTTCACCGAGCCGCTGGCCTGCTGCATCTACGGCATGAAGAAACTGGACATCCATCCCGGAATGTCGGTGGTTGTCTTCGGGCCGGGCGCCATCGGCCTGATGCAGGTGCAGTTGGCCAAATCGCTGGGAGCCGGCAAGGTAGCCATGGTCGGCACGCGCGACTATCGCCTGGAGGCGGCCAAGAAAGCCGGCGCCGACTGGCTGTTCAACATCAAGGATAAGTCGTCACCCTATTACGTGAACGACCTGAAAGCGGCCACGGCCGATATGACCCACGGCCAAATGTTCAACCGGGCCATCACGCCCACCAGCGCCAACAACGCCTTTGAGCAGGCCCTGGACATCACCGGCAATGCCGCCATCCTGGTCCACTTTGGCCTGCCCGGCGACGAAGACGTCATTCAGGTCCCGGCGGTCGTCAACCACACCATGGACAAGGAAATCCGCTTCTCCTGGCTGGCGCCGCTTGTCTGGCCGGACACCATTCACGCCATCGGCGAAGGGCTGGTCGATCTGAGCTGGCTGATCACCGACACCGTTCCGTTAGCCGAGGCCGGCCAGGCGATCGTCAACATCAAGGAACGCATCGGCGATCCGATCAAGGTCCAGGTAACACCTTAAGGAGTATAACCATGCAATACGGCATCAATACCTTTTTGTGGGCTTCACCCTTCACCACGGCCAACCTGCCCTTGATCGACAAGGCCAAGGGCATGGGCTTCGACCTGATCGAAATCCCCATTGAAGGCATGGAAGACATCGACTACGTCAAGGCCGGCGCCGCCATCAAGCGCGCCGGGCTGGCATGTTCGGTGTGCGCCATCATGGGCGCCAGCCGCGACCCGGCTCACGAGGATCCGGTCATCCAGCAGGGCGGTATCGACTACTTGAAGCACTGCATCGACGCCGTGATCGAAATGGGCGGTAACGCCATCGGCGGGCCGATCTATGCCGCCGTCGGGCGCACCTGGCAGGCTTCCGACGATCAGCGCAAGCGCGAGCTGGAACGCTGCGCCAAGAACCTGAAAGTCGTCGGCAAATACGCCGAGGACAAGGGCGTCGTGCTTGGAATGGAGCCGCTCAACCGCTTCGAAACCAGCTTCATCAACATCGTCGATCAGGCCATCGAGCTGATCGAGATGGTCGACAGCCCGGCCATCCAGATGATGCTCGATACCTTCCACATGAACGTGGAGGAAAAACACTTCGGCGCCGCCATCGAAAAGGCAGCGCCCTACCTGATGCACGTGCACGCTAACGAGAACGACCGCGGCATTCCCGGCTCCGGTCACGTCCCCTGGGACGAGATCGCTGCCGCTTTGAAGAAGATCAACTACGACAAGGCGATGGTCATCGAATCCTTCTCCACCACCGTCAAAGAAATCGCCCGTGCTGCGGCCATCTGGCGCCCGCCTTCACCCGATCCCGACATGTTGGCTCGAGACGGACAGGCATTTTTGCGCAAACTTATGGCATAGGTTCTTTGGGGCTCCAAGAGAGACTCTCTTGGAGCCCCAACCCAACGACGCCGGCTCTGCCCGGTGACCTTTGCGGCGCCCGGTTGGGTGGGAGAAGTCCTCCCGGCCGTGGTGATAATCATGGGCGACATTGCACTGACGGAATTATTTGCTTGCAGTAATCAATTAATATATGATTCTGTGATCGTTCCCGGGAACGATCACGATTAGTGAAGGACTGTTCCACTGATTCCGGGGCGAGATCGATTGCCATTGTTGTTCAACTATGTTATGATGTTGGTACCTTTGATTGGTGCCAGCTACCGGTGAGTAGGCGATTGAGCCCTTTCGTTGAACGCCTTGAAATCAAAGCCAGCGTTGTCTTCCGGCGGGAGATGTTGAAGGAGATACTTGCGTGAGCGGTAAAACCATCGTGGTGTTGGCGACCCTGGACACAAAAGGCCAGGAAGCCGAGTATCTACGGCAACAAATCGAGAAGTTCGGCCAGAAAGCCTTGCTTGTCGATACCGGTGTCATCAATCAGCCGGCGGCCCACGCCGACGTCACCCGCCAGCAAGTGGCCGAGGCCGGCGGCACCCCGCTCGAGAAACTGCTCGAGCACCCCGACCGGGAAGTGGCCGCGCCCGTGATGGCTGCCGGCGCGACCAAACTGGTCTGCCAGTTGGTGGCTGCGGGTAAGGTGCATGGCATCCTGGCCATGGGCGGCACCCAGGGGACGACTCTCAGCGCCCACGTCATGCGGGCATTACCCTACGGATTTCCCAAGGTGATGGTTTCCACTATGGCGTCCGGCAACGTGGCGCCCTGGGTGGACATCAAAGACATCACCATGATGTTTTCGGTCACCGACATTATGGGCCTGAACCCGGTGATGCGTAAGATACTGGCCAATGCGGCCGGTGCTGTGTGCGGGATGGCCGAAGTGGATGTGGCCCTGGAAACGGGTGACCGGCCGTTGGTTGCCATCACAACCGTCGGCATTACCACCATCGGCGCGATGAAGGCCGCCGCCGTCCTCGAAGAGGCCGGTTACGAGACGATTATCTTCCATGCCATCGGCCCTGGCGGCCGGGCGATGGAACAGATGATGAAAGAAGGTATCGTCGGCGCGGTGTTGGATTACTCGACCATCGAGGTTTCTAACGAGATGTATCATGCGCTGCTGGCCGGCGGGCCGTACCGTTTGACGACTGCCGGCAAGGTGGGCATCCCCCAGGTGCTGTGTCCTGGCGCGTTGGAGGTGTTGGTCTACAACGAACCGGAGACGGTGCCTGCCAAGTATCAGGACCGCACGCTGGTTCGGCATAGCCCGCAGATTACCGATCTGCGGCTCAACGCCGATGAAATGCGGGCTGTCGGAGAGGAAGTGGCCCGCCGCCTGCAAAGCACGCGGGATAAAGCCATCTTCCTGATCCCGACCGCCGGTTACGATAGCTACGCGGTCGAGGGCGGGCCCTTTTACGATCCGCAAGCCGATTCAGCCTTTGTGGATGCGCTCAAGGCCGGCCTGCCGCCGAATATCGAGGTGATTGAGCGCGACACCTACATCGACGATCCGGCTTTTGCCAGTGAGGCGGCCCATATGTTGATCTCGCTGATCGAAGCGCGCCAATAGCCGGAAGAGGTGCAGGAGGAGAGAGATGGCCAAACGCTATTCACGGACCGAGTTCCTGGAGCGGCTGTGGGGCGAAATTAAGAGCGGACGACCTCTGTTGATGACCGGGGCCGGCAACGGCATAGCCGCCAAATTTATCGAGCGCGGCGGGGTCGACATCCTCGGCGTCTACAATACCGGCTATTTTCGGATGCAGGGTTATGGTTCGCTGGCCGGCATGTTGCCTATGGCCGACGCCAACGAGATGGTCTACCAGATGGGCCGGCGCGAGGTGCTGCCCCAGGTGAAGGAAGTGCCCGTCGTGGCCGGCCTGAACGGCGTCGATGTGTTGCGCGATATGCGCCTCTTCCTGGAGGATATCCGCCACATCGGCTTCTCCGGCGTCCACAACTTTCCGACCGTCGCCTGGTTTGATGGTGAGTTCCGGCGTACGCTGGAAGGCACCGGCCTGGGCTACCACATGGAAATTGATATGCTCAAGGCAGCTCACGATCTGGACATGCTGACCATCGGCTACGCCTTCAATCAAGAAGATACTGAGCGACTGATCACCGAAGCCGAACCGGACATCTTCATCTTTCACGCCGGCATCACGCGCGGCGGGACCACCGGCTACGCCGGCGGTCGCTCGATCGAGGAGATGGCCGAACGCACCCAGGCGATGTACGAAATCGCCACGCGGATCAAGCCGGACCTGATCCTGCTGGCGCACGGGGCGGCCCTGGTGGATCCCGAGGACGCCCAGTACGTGCTCGAGCACACCGATTGTCACGGGGTGCAGTTGGGATCCAGCATCGAGCGTATGGCCGTCGAAAAGCCGCTCGAGGAGCGAGCCGCGGCTTTCAAGGCGATTCAATTTCCCAAAGATGGAAAACGTTGGTAAAATAGTTAATGACTATTCGATTAGTTTTTTTCGGCAATTCACAGAGTCCATTCAGCAACCAATTCTTCCAGGCGTTCCTGGCATCGCCGGCGGAGTTGGTGGCTGTGGTTGATGTGCCTCCCGCCCGACGGACGTCCACTAACGCCCAATTGCCGGAAGAAACAGCCGACTTTGTGACCATCGCCCGACAGCGTGGTGTGCCCGCCTTCGAGCCGGTAAATCCGAATGCGCCCGAGTCTGTCACCGCCATGCGGAATCTGATGCCGGACCTGTTGGCAGCCGTAGGCTACACCAACTTGTTGAAAGATGAGTTGCTGGCCGTGCCATCCATCGCCGCCACCAATTTCCATGCTTCCTTGCTCCCGGCCTACCGGGGAAAGCATCCCGTGTTCTGGGCGCTGCGCCACGGTGAGTCCTATTCCGGATTGACGATACATTTGATGGACCGCGAGCTGGACAAAGGCGGTATTCTGTACCAGGTCAAAGTGCCCACCCGGCGTACCGACAGTGTCAATAGCCTGTACGAGCGGATTATGACCCGCAGCCTGGGCCTGGTGGACAAATTGATTGCCGACGCCGAGGCCGACGCGTTGACGGTCACACCGCAGCCGGCGACAGGGGCTTCCTATTTCTCATCGGTCAGTGAAGAGGATTTTTATCTCAATTGGGCCTGGCCGGCGGAGCAGTTGCGGCGGTACATCTGTACCACGCCCGGCCAGTGTTTTGCCGATTTCGCCGGGCGGCGTCTATATCCGCTCGACGCTCAGGTCAAACCCAATGAGGATGGCTTGCCGCCGGGAACGTTGATACGCATCGGTAAGACTTGCTGCACAGTGGCTGCCGGAGACGGCGGCTTGCGCATACGCCGTGCCAAAGAGACCGGCACGCCGGACGGTGCGATGTCGATGAGCAGCATCTGCCGGCAACTTAATTTGCAGCCCGGTGTTTCTATTGTTTAAGACAGAACGTGGTAATTCACGACATAAAGGCGGTTAAACGACATACACGCCGGTTTGGCCTCTGCCTGAACAGCGGGGCCTCAAACCGGCCTGAAAATAGATCAACATCAGCAACCAAAACAAGTGGATAGATGCCCCGACAGCCGAATGGCCCTTATTTTCGCTACGGAAAGCGAACGAGGTAGGCTGTACCCCCAGTTTCAACGCGACTGACTTCGAAAGGGGGCCGATCCACTGAAACCATGGAGCCTTATGCCCCAGATTAGCTTCAGTGAATCTGCACTTCTTATCTTGGCCGGACTGCTGGTTAGCTGCCCGGTTATCCTACAACGCTGTCTCAGCGCGGCGGTTTGTGCTGGCGCCTGGAATGCGCCGGTGGCTTTGTCCGCGGACGGGAACAGAACTACAGCTCTGTGGTGCTGCTGGGGAAGCGAAATGTATTCTTCCAGGGTGACTGGCGCTGGCCGATAGGCGGTGTCGTCACCTATTTTTGTTGTTAATATACGTGTGATAGGCCCGCTTGTAGCCGTGACCGGCTGCAACCTGCAATGTGGAAGGAGGTGATGTCTAGCCGCAAGCTGATCTGTTTTGGTTATTTTGCTCCAATTCGTTATGGCAAAAAAAGTGTCTAGGTTTTCCGTCAAGGAGGAAAAAGGAAAAATGCCTAAGAAACTGTATCTGTTGATGGTGCTGGTGCTGG
>CAZHBM010000170.1:0-5524 GCA_964529945.1 uncultured Anaerolineales bacterium
GGTTTTTACGTTGACTGCTCGGTTGGCGGAAACATAAATATTAAAAATATTGTTAAGGTCAACGGCGGAGTTGGAATAGGGCTTTTTTACTGGAAAACCGCCAATGAATTCGGCGCGTACGCTTCTTTGAAAGCGAAGGTAACATATAAATCGATTCCGCTCGTGGGAGTTAAGCTGCAGGGAGCTTTGCTTACAAACGACAGGGAGACGAAGCTCGCGTTCGCCGGTTCGGTCTCGGCTTTGGGACAAAGCGTAGGAGTGTGGGCCGCGCTTACGGTTTCTTCCGGAAACAGCAAGTGGGATGCGGGATTCGGCAGCGGGGATAAGCTGGATAAATTGATCGCGAAAGCTAAATCGGAATCCGCGAAGATAAACAGTAACATGCTGACAATAAACAGAAGCACCTTGCCCACGCGCCGGGCTACCGATCCGGCCGAGGGAGGCGGATCACCCGAGGGCTCATTGTGGGGATCTGGATCGGTCAAAGAATCCAAAATTGGCCTTTCTTGTTCAGCCGTTACCGATCTTTCCATTGCGTACGCCCGGACCGGAGCCAGCCGCAACCCGGAGAGTGCTGATCAAACCGATTGCTGGCATTCTAGCTGTTATACGGCAAATGGGCAACTCATTTGCAGGGATGCCTCTCAAATCTTTCTTGGAGAAATTGGACTGAGCCCGAACGTGGCCGCCTGGCAGGTCCGTGACCAACCGCTCACGCAGGGTTTTTTAAGTCTGTAGAAGCGGGTTGTATTTGATAATTCTTGTGGGTGGAAGGCCTTCCACCCACAAGAATTATCGGAGAAATTACACCGTCCGGTGACTCATTTGGACATCTACCAAGAAAAGGGCACCCGCATTTGCCGCCCTGAAAATTGACTAAGCATAGCGGCAGATATATAATGATGCATGGCATATATGTCAGACATCAGACAAATTCTGGTGAGAAGGTTTGTTTGGGTGCAGAGGCCTGCAGACCGCCCCTCTCCCCAAACGAGAAACGTGGGGTAAGCCAACGTGGCATCGCCTGTACACCCGGGCACAAATACAGCCAACAACAAGCTCCGGACGGATAGTCGCCCTCTCTACGTACGTGCAGAGGAGGCGCTGCAACAGCTCCTGGACAGTGGAAATTATCCCCTTGGGGTCCAATTGCCCACCGAACCTGAATTGGCCCAACAATTGGGTATTTCCCGTTCCACGCTACGCGAAGCAATGCGCACGTTTGAAGAGCGGGGTTTGATAACCCGCCGGCAAGGCGTCGGCACCTTCGTCAGCGCTTCTCCAACGTCCCTGGTTATCGACAGCGGCCTGGAAACGTTGGAGAGTGTCGACACCTTGGTACAGCGTCGAGGCATCACCATCCTCACCCAGGATCTGGAAATCCGATCCGTGACCGCCGATGCGCGGCTGTCCGAAACCATGCAGATCGACGTCGACACCGCCCTGACGCTGGTCACGCGCACCAAAGTAGCCGCCCACCGGACCGTGGCCTATATGGCCGACTGGTTGCCGGCCACGCTGGTGTCTGCCGACCAGATGTTTGCCGGATTCGCGGGCTCCGTCGTGGACTACCTGCTCGAACGCGACGACATCAACGTATCCCACGCCACCGCCAACATTACACCTGTGGTTGCCGATGATCTGATGGCTACCCGACTCAACCTGAGTCCGGGAGCCAGTTTGCTGCTGTTTGAAGAAGTGGTTTACGATGCAGCCGGAGACGTGGTCGATTTCTCGCGGAACTATTTCGTGCCCGAGTTTTTCAAATTCCACGTCGTGCGCCGGATTGCTCGCCGTTCATAAACCCAGAACGCTGAAACCGAGATACGAATCGGCTTCACCCGTTCGACGTCACGACATGTAAGAACATATTTAATCCAAAATAAGGAGAGACACGAATGAAAACTGACAGTTTCAAAGGCAAAGATTTCCTCACCCTGTTGGACTGGAGCAAAGAAGAAGTCGAGACGATTCTCGACGTGGCCACGGATCTCAAGCGGCGTTTCGCGGTAGGCGAACTACACGATCACCTGTTGCGCGCTAAAACGCTCTTCATGCTCTTCTACAACCAAAGCCTGCGCACGCGCAACAGCTTTGAGGCCGGTATGACCCAACTTGGCGGTCACGCCCATTTCCTCGATCCGAGCAAGATTTACACGCCGGCACTGGAAGGCAAAGAGGTCGCCTATTCGACCGAACGCGTCTCCGACGTTGCCCGCGTATTGAGCCGCATGGGCGAAGCGATCGCCATTCGCTGCTACGGCGACCCGGTCGATTGGGAGTACGGCGGAGCCAATGCATTGCTGCGCGAATTCGCCCGCTGGTCGGACATTCCTTTGCTCAACATGGAAGACGACATGTACCATCCCTTCCAGGCACTGGCCGACGTGCTGACCACGCGCGAGAAATTCGGCGGTTTCAAGGGCGTCAAGTTCGTGATGAGTTGGGCCTATTCTCCCAGCATCCACAAGCCGCGCGCCGTGCCGCAAAGCGCCATTATCGCCGCCAGCATGATGGGCGCTGACACTGTCCTGGCTCACCCACCTGAGTTCGACCTCGACCCCAACGTGATCGCCGCCTGTGAAGCCAACGCGGCCATGAATAACGCCAGCTTCAGCGTTACCCACGATTTCGAATCGGCCTTCGAGGGCGCTCACGTGGTCTATCCCAAGGCATGGGCACCCAAGGTGTTCTTCAAACCGCCGGTGGGAGAGGACGACGAAGAGCAGGCCAAGAAGATCAATGATAAGTACAAGAACTGGAAAATGACTTCCGAACTGATGGAGACGGCCGATCACGAGGCCATTTACATGCACTGTCTGCCGGCCGACCGGGGCTATGAGGTCAACAACGACGTCATCGACAATACCGATCCGAAGCGTGGCTGGCGATCGGCGGTCTACGACGAGGCCGAGAATCGCCTGCACGTTCAGAAGGCCGTCATGACCCTGCTGATGGGAGGGCGCTACTAATCATGGACCTCTTCGGACGCGACTTGATTACCACCCAAGAGTGGGAAAAATGGGAGTTGGAGGAGGCGCTTGATCTGGCTGCCCGTATGAAGCGCGACCGGTTCTCGGACGAGTTCACCAGCCTGCTGGCGCACAGGACATTTATCATGTTCTTCTTCAACCCGTCGGTGCGCACGCGCATCTCTTTTGAAGCGGCAATGACCGAGATGGGCGGACACTCGCAGTTTATGACGCCTTCCGCCGGCCGCTTCAAGACCAGCAAGACCGCCGGCGAGACCATTGAAGACGCCGCAACCGTTATGGCCCGCTTTGGCGCCGGCATTGGCATCCGCATTCTGGAGGACAAAGTCCCCTACTATGGCGCAGGCACAGAGCTATTGCGCGAATACGCCAAGTGGTCCAACGTCCCGATTCTAAACATGGCCGATGACCGGTTCCACCCCTTCCAGGGGTTGGCCGACCTGATGGGTTGGGCCGAGCACTTTGGAGAGGGCCCTGGACGGCCCAACTACCGGGCATTGGAAGGCAAGAAGTTTGTCCTCACCTGGGCCCAAGGCGCCCTGGCCCGCAGCTGGTGCAGCGTCCAGGAAGCACTGCTGATCGCCAGCCGGTTCGGTATGAACGTCACCCTGGCTCGCCCGGATGGCTACGACCTGGATCCCGAAGTCATCGACTGGACCGATCAAAACTGTAATGAAATGGGCACCACTTTCGAAGTAACCGATGATCCTGTCCACAGTCTGGATGGGGCGCACGTGGTCTACGCCCGCAACTGGATGAGCCCCGCCGGTTACCAGGACGGTGAGTTCAAGAAGCAGCAGGAAATTGAAAAATCGATGCAGATCCAGGGCTGGACTCTGGATGAAGCCAAGATGGCCCGCACCGACGGTGGCATTTTCACGCATCCCATGCCGGTAGACCGTGGGAATGAAGTCACCGACGAAGTTGCCAGTGGTCCACGTTCGGTCATCTATAACGTCGCCGAAAATCGCCTGCACGTACAGAAGGCGGTCATGGCGCTGACGATGGCCAACATTTAATTGGGGTGCGGTCAATGGCGACCGCACCCTTCTAGATATTGTTTGAGGAGATATTGGTTATGACAGAAAACGATCGCAAAGTCGCGGTGGTTGCCATCGGAGGCAACTCGTTAATCAAGGACAAGCAGCATCAAAGCGTTGAGGATCAGTACGAGGCAGCCCGTGAAACCGCTTATCACATTGCCCAGATGATCAAGTCGGGGTGGGATGTGGCGATTGGGCACGGCAATGGACCGCAGGTGGGCTTCATCCTGCGCCGTTCGGAGCTGTCGGCCCACGAGTTGCATGAGGTGCCGCTCGACGTTTGCGGGGCCGATACCCAGGGGGCCATCGGTTACGCACTGCAACAGAATCTCTACAACCATTTCCGCGACATGGGTATCAACAAACCGGTCGCCACCATAGTCACGCAGGTAGAGGTCAGCCGCGACGACCCGGCCTGGAAGAGCCCCAGCAAGCCCATCGGCAGTTTTATGGACGAAGAGGCCGCCAAACGGCGGCAACAGGAAGATGGTTGGGATATGGTTGAGGACGCCGGTCGCGGTTATCGCCGCGTGGTGGCCTCGCCGCTACCGGTACGCGTGGTCGAGCTGCCCGCGGTCAAGAATCTGCTGGCGTCCGGCGTGGTGACCATCACCGTCGGCGGCGGCGGCATTCCCGTCGTGGCCGAAGCAGACGGCAAACTGGTCGGCGCGGCGGCTGTCATCGACAAGGACTATGCCTCCAGCCTATTGGCCACGTCCATCGGTGCAGACCTGTTTCTGATCAGCACGGCGGTCGAGAAAGTGGCGCTTAACTTCGGCACGCCGCAGGAAAAATGGATCGACCACATGACTCTGTCGGAAGCCAAACGCTATCTAGAAGAGGGCGTCCACTTCAAAAAGGGCAGCATGGCGCCCAAGATGCAGGCCATCATCTGGTTCCTGGAGAAGGGCGGCAAACAAGCCATCATCACCAATCCTCAGAACATCGCCCGGGCCCTGGAAGGAAAGACAGGCACCCTCATCACGCCCGACTAGACGCCGCCGCACGGTTTTGACGGTCGCTGCCAGTCGGCTGCGGATTGGGATAGGGATCAGGAGCCTTTAACGTCACAGGCTCCCGATCTCTGCCGGGTGGCGCCCGTCGGCAGACAAGCAAGATAACCTCATGAGGATGCGACACGAGCCAGCGGACAGGGGAGCCACAGCGTGTATTCCAAGAAAAGCCTCAAGGATCTGAACACAGAAGAAACCGTTCTGAGTCCCATTTGCGTCGCCCGCGAACTCAACATGGCTGTACCCAAATACGAGATTCCCGAGGCTGAAACGCCGCCTGAGGTGGCTTAAAGCCTGGTGCGTGACGAGCTGATGCTGGACGGGAATGCACGCATGAATCTGGCCACATTCGTCACTACCTGGATGGAACCTCAGGCCACCAGGCTGATGGCCGAGACGCTCGAAAAGAACAGATCGACAAGGACGAGTATCCACAAACGGCGGAAATCGAGATGCGCTGCGTCAACATCCTGTC
>CAZHBM010000170.1:5624-7987 GCA_964529945.1 uncultured Anaerolineales bacterium
TCCAGCGAGGCGGCCATGCTGAGCGGGATGGCGCTCACGTGGAAGTGGCGCCAGAAAATGGCCGCCTTGGGCAAACCGGCCCAACCGCCAGCCCCAGGTGAGCCAGGCCGGCTTCAACCACACGTGAGGGCCGTTTGTGAGCCAGGTTCGCCCGATGTCGCCCACAAATTATCGGGGCGGCCTTTAAGAGACCATCTAGCACAAGAGAGGTAAAGTCCGCTATGGACCACGTCATTTCGCTAAAATGTATGATCTGCGGGCGCGAGTACAGCCCGGCTGAGGTCGACTACGTGTGCCCGCTTCACGGAAACGAAGGCATCCTCGACGTCCAATACGATTACGACCTGATCGGCCGCCGCATCAGCCAGGGCGACCTGTTGCACAACACCGACTACACCATATGGCGTTACAAGCACCTGTTACCGGTCCAGCCTCAATCGCCGGTACCGCCGCTGTCGGTCGGTTGGACGCCGATGCTGCGCGCCGACCGTTTGGGCGCCCAACTGGGACTCAAGCACCTGTGGCTGAAGGACGACGGGCGGGAGCCAACCGCGTCATTCAAGGACCGCGCCAGCGCTATCGCGGTGGTCAAGACCCACGAAAAGGGCGCCGCTGTGGTGACGACTGCCAGCACCGGCAACGCCGCCGCCGCGCTGTCCGGCCTGTGCGCCAGCGTGGATCAGAAGAACGTGATCTTCGTGCCCGAGACGGCACCGGCGGCCAAAATCGCTCAGTTGCTCGTTTTTGGGTCGCAGGTAATGCTGGTCCAGGGCACTTACGACGACGCTTTCGAGTTGTGTCTCCTTGCCGCCGAGGAGTACGGATGGTACAATCGCAACACAGCCTACAACCCCTACATGACCGAGGGCAAAAAGACGGCCAGTCTCGAGATTTGCGAGCAGATGGGCTGGAATGCGCCTGACGTCATCGTGGTCAGCGTCGGTGACGGCTGCATAATCGGCGGGCTGCATAAGGGTCTCAAGGACCTGGTCGCTTTGGGCTGGATCGACCACATGCCTCGCCTGCTCGGAGTCCAGGCAGCCGGCTCAGCGTACCTTTACGATGCCTGGGTCAACGATGAAGACGTTTTGACCAAACCGCCGATTGCCGCCCACACCGTGGCCGACAGCATCAGCGCCGGGCTGCCGAGGGACCGCCTTAAGGCGATGGCAGCCGTTAAGGAAACCGGCGGCGCGTATATCCGGGTAAGCGACGAGGAAATCCTGGCCGCTATTCCGACTCTGGGCCAGGGGGCCGGCATTTTCGCCGAGCCGGCCGGTGCAGCGCCCTATGCCGGGCTGGTCCAGGCCGTCCAGAACGGCCTGGTTCAAGCGGATGAGCGAGTGGTCGTCCTGGTGACCGGCAACGGCCTCAAGGATGTTTCCAGCGCCATGAAGGCGGTCGAGATGGCAGGCACAAAGGCGCATTCCGTGACTCCGGATATGGGCGATCTGAAACGTGTGTTGCAGGCCATTGGGTGAGCGACGGCCGGTTACAAATTGCAGTCGTAGGACAAATCGTATCCCACTGAGATGTTGAGTTGGTTATATTCGGAGGCCCAGGTGGATAACAAACCGCGCTATTCAATTGTGGTACCGTGCTACAACGAGGAAGGCGTACTGCCGGAGCTCTACCGGCGGATGGTCCAGGTGATGGATCAAACCGGCGAAACCTGGGAACTGGTCCTGGTCAACGACGGCAGCCGTGACAGAACCGCAGAGATGATGCGCCAATTGCGCGATGAGGACCCGAGGGTCAAGGTCGTCGACTTCGCCCGCAATTTCGGGCACCAGTTGGCAGTCACGGCCGGCCTGGACTACGCCCTGGGGGACGCAGTGATCATGATCGACGCCGACTTGCAGGACCCGCCGGAGGTCATCCTGGAGATGATCGAGCGCTGGCACGAGGGGTACGAGGTCATCTACGCCGTGCGCGCCCAGCGCAAGGGCGAAACCTGGTTCAAAGAGGCAACGGCCAAGCTGTTCTACCGCATCATTTACCGCATTACCGACGTGGACATTCCGCTGGACACCGGCGATTTCCGGCTGATGGATCGCAAAGTGGTTGAGGCCACCAAACTAATGCGCGAACGGCACCGCTTCATCCGCGGGATGACCAGTTGGGTCGGATTTCGCCAGACGGGCGTCAAGTACGTCCGCCAGGAGCGTTTCGCCGGCGAGACGCACTACCCGCTGCGCAAGATGCTCAAATTCGCCATGGACGCGATTACCGGGTTCAGTTACTTCCCGCTGCAGCTATCCACCTATCTCGGTTTTGGTATTGCCGCCCTGAGTGCCCTGGCGGCGGTGGCGGTAATCTATGCCCGCCTGTTCGTCGGCGCGGCGCCTTTCTACGGCCAGGCC
>CAZHBM010000171.1:0-7884 GCA_964529945.1 uncultured Anaerolineales bacterium
CCAGGGCGGACAAGAGCAGTACAGCGCAAGAGATCGTTCTCCATCCAAATTAAGCCGAAGCCTCAGTGAGGCGGTTGCTGAGAAGAAGTTCGCCGGCGGCCTGAGCACCAAACTTGCCCGCGCCAACCTCAAGCTGACGGTCGGCGAATATCTGATCCTGGTGGTCACCAGCATTCTCGGCACAGGATTAATTTTCTACCTCATTATGCACCAGAATGTCTTCCTCTCGCTGGGGGGATTGGTGCTTGGTTACTTCTTGCCCAGTTTCTACCTGAAATACCGGCAATCCAAACGCCTCAAGGAATTTAACGGCCAACTGGGAGACGCCATCAACCTGCTGGCAAACGGCCTGCGTTCAGGCTATAGCCTGCTACAGGCGATGGATGCTCTCGCCAGGGAGATGCCTCCGCCCATCTCTGAGGAGTTTCAACGTGTGGTGCAGGAAATCGGGCTAGGGCTTAACGTGCAGCAAGCGATGGACAATATGTTGCGCCGTATTCCCTCCGACGACCTTGACCTGATGCTGACGGCCATAAATGTTCAGCACGAAGTCGGCGGCAACCTGGCAGAAATCCTGGAGACGATTAGCCACACAATCCGCGAACGTGTCCGTATCAAAGGTGAAATCAAGACGTTGACGGCTCAGGGGCAAATCTCCGGCTATGTCGTTTCGTTTTTGCCCATCGCTCTTGGTTTGATCTTGTTCGCCATGAATCCTGATTATATGGGTGACATGTTTCGAGACGTCTGTGGAATTGCGATGATGGCGGTAGGATTCATAATGATTGCATCCGGCTTTTTTGCCATCCGAAAGATCATGGATATTGATGTCTAACAGGCAGTGGGCAGTGGAGGGTATCGTATGTCACTGCTGGTAATCGTGCTGATTGTCGGCCTGGGCGGCGCCATCCTGACGTTGCTGATCATGAGTCTGGGGAGCGGCGCAACCTCGGAGGAACTGACCGCCCGTTTGGAGGAATACGCCAACCGGGCAGAACCGATATCGCTGGAAGAACTTGAATTGTCGCGGCCGTTTTCTGACCGCGTCATCAAGCCTATCTTATATGGATTGGCTTCTTTCGTGACGCGTTTCACGCCGTCCAACACAGTCGAGGCAACGCGGCACAATCTGGAATTGGCCGGTAGACCCAACAATTGGGGACCGACTGAATTCTTCGGCGTTCGCGCCGGCGCTGCCATTTTGTTGTCCGTGTTGCTTTTCCTTTTGCTAAGTGTAGCCGGACAGCCGTACCTGTTTCGGCTGGGCGCTTTCCTGCTCGGCTTCATGTTGGGTTACCTGCTGCCAGCAATGTGGCTGGGTGGCAAGATTCGCCGGCGACAGAATGAAATCATCAAGGCGCTGCCGGACGCGCTCGATCTGCTGACTATTTGCGTTGAGGCTGGCCTGGGCTTTGACTCGGCAATGGCAAAAGTGGCCGAAAAATGGGACAACGCGCTCAGCGAAGCCTTTTCCAGAGTCATCCAGGAAACGCGGTTGGGCAAGCTGCGTCGTGAGGCGTTGCGAGAAATGGAACGCAATATCGGGGTGTCGGATGTGACCAGTTTCGTCGCAGCCGTCATTCAGGCCGACCAATTAGGTGTGAGTATGGCCAAAGTGATGCGTATTCAATCAGAACAGATGCGCATCAAACGGCGACAGCGCGCGGAAACAAAAGCCCATCAGGCTCCCATCAAGATGCTCTTTCCGCTGGTCTTTCTCATCTTCCCGGCCATCTACATTGTGTTACTGGGGCCCGCCACACTGGTCGTCAAGAACTCCGGCATTCTGGGCAGCGGTGCATTCTAGGGGCGGGTCGGCTCGCTTTCCAGCCGTCCCCAGTAAGATGCGTCGGGCGCCATTGGCGCGGGAATTCTCTGGCCCCAGCCGGTCGTGCCTTTGGATTGACAATTTCGGCGGAACGCAGTAGGCGTAGCCAGCTCCAGGTCGAAGCTATGTGTTTCGGTCAGGCAGGAGGTGCCGGCGCCCAATGTCATCGACTAACCTACTCCGCCAGTTGACCCAGGGGGCTTTGGATCTCCTTTTCCCACCCCAGTGCGTTGTTTGCCATACAGACGGCACCCTCCTCTGCGAGGCCTGCCTGGCGGCTTTTCCCCCTCTGCATCCTCCAATATGTCAGTTATGCGGGCGCCCGGTGCGCAGCACCGGCATCTGCCAACTGTGCCGCCGCTCAAAGCCGTTAATCGACGGAATTCGTTCCAGCATCCTGTTTGACGGCCCAGCGAGGGAGTCGATACACCAGTTCAAGTACAACAACCGGCCGGCGCTGGCAATCCCTCTGGCGCAACCGATGGCTGACTATTGGCAGGCACACCCTCGCTCCGTGGATATCATTACCGCCGTCCCGTTGCACGTTGCACGCCAACGGGAACGAGGATATAATCAGGCAAATCTGCTGGCACGAGAATTTGGACGGTTGATCGACCGGCCGGTGGCAACCGGTTTGTTGCGCCGAACACGCCATACGCCAGCGCAAGTCGGGTTGAACGCAGCGGAACGCCGCGCCAATGTAGCCGGGGCTTTCTGCTGCACTGATTCACTAAAACCCTTCGACCTGGAGGGCAGGCACATCCTTCTGGTTGACGACGTATGCACGACCGGTGCCACTCTGGAGGCTTGTAGCGTGGCCCTCAAGGCAGCCGGTGCCGGTGCCGTGTGGGGGCTGACCTTAGCCCGCGCCCTGTAGAGCCACCAAACGGCGATGATTCGTCAAGGGCAGTCGGGCCGGGCAAGAAGCGCGAAGGAACGGATGTCGGCAGGACCGATTCGCATTCGAGGTTAAGAAAGGAAGACGATTATGCAAGTTTCAGTCAAGGGCAAGAATGTTCAGGTAACCGACAAGTTACAGGAGTATATTGATAAGCGAGCTGCCAAGCTGGATCGTTATTTGCCGGAAATCAAGGAAGTCAGAATTGACCTCGCCGTCGAAAAAACTCGCAGCAGCCAGGATCGCCAGGTAGCGCAAATGACGGTTCGCAGCGACGGAACCATCCTGCGCGCCGAAGAGCGAGCCGAAGAAATGTCAATTGCCATTGACGCCGTACTGGACAAGATCTATCGCCAAATCGCTCGCTACAAGGGAAAGCGGGAAAATCGCTGGCACGGTCAGGGTGTCAACCGGGTCGAAGAACCGGAGGAACTGCCCATCAGTGATGCGGTCTGGGAGGAACTAGCGGAAGAGCAGAACCGGGAGATCGTACGTGTCAAACGGTTCGCCGTGTGTCCTATGGACGAAAACGAAGCCATTGAGCAAATGGAGCTGTTGGGCCACGATTTCTTCGTGTTCTTCAACGGCAACACCGGTATGCTCAACGTGCTCTATCGCCGGCGCGACGGCAACTACGGATTGCTCGAGCCGGAGGTTGGCTGACGGTAGTCGCGATAATCCTGCGGCGTGTCGATGTCGACCAGAACCCCGGCATCCGCCACCGGCAGACGTTCCGCCCGGTCGGCATACGCCGTAAATAAAGAGCGACCACCAGCATCCTGGTTGAGTCGCAACAAATCCGAGAACAAAGCCCGGTCGAAAAGGACCGGGTTTCCTCTTTTTCCAGCATATTCAGGCCAAACGATGGGCGCTAAAGTGCACCAATAGCGCTGCAAAATCTGGTCAATCGTGTCGACCGTCACCAGTGGCTGGTCGGCCAATGGAAACACGGCCGCCCGCACATTGTCGTCCAGCGCCGACAGGCCGGCGCGAACAGAAGTTCCCTGTCCTTGGGCCCATTCTTCATTGACAACCACTGTGACCGGCCTATCTCCCAGCGCCTCCCGGCATGTCTCGGCCTGATTTCCCAGGACGACAATCACCTGTTGGGCAACCGATTGGAGTGCCGTGTCTACCACGTGCGTCAACAAGGAACCGTCGTCCCAGGGCAAAAGTTGCTTCAACTGGCCGTATCGAGTAGCAGCCCCGGCAGCCAGGATCACCGCCGCCACCCGCGTGCGCACCTCCAACACCGGCTCTTCAGAAGTGTCGCTAACCGGATTGTCCGGCCGATCCGAGAAAAAATTGGCGCCCAAGACAACAGTATCTACTTCCGGGCAGGCCAGCAAATAATCGGCCAGCAAGCGCGCCGACGCCATTGCGCTCCGGCCGTTTACCGTTTTGGATGGGTCAATCTTGTTGATAAGCGGAACGACCCGCGCCGATGGAGGAACGCCTTTCAAACCGCCCTGGCGATGGGTGAGGACAGCGGCCACAAGTGCCGGCGTGACTTCAGTACCCAACGGCCGGCCGGTCAGGCGACTCACGATTTCGGGTCGCTGCACGTACTCATGTGTCAGTGGTTTGCCGAGCACGTCAATGCCCACCACCGGTACCAGCAACGTCGTCTCAGGCGGAACCACCGGTTCGTGGTCTGCCGGGGCCTTAAAGGGCAACATGCGTGCACCGTCGGCCTCGATCAGTAATGTATCGACGCCTGTGCTGTCCAAAATCGCCGTCACTTCTTCGAGCGTCACGCCCCGGGCGCGGATAGGATCGGGCGCATCAGACCCAAGTACCATAACGTGCCGGTAGGCTGATATCTGCTCTTTCAATTCGGCCAGTTTTCCCTGAATGGCACAAACATCGCGCCCCAACACAAAACAAAAAGCTCGCCGGGCTTCGTGCAAAGAGACGTGAGTTGTCGTGGTGGTAATCACCCGCAGCCCCGCATCGGCCAGTTCAGACGCCAGTCGAAACAACGTGGACGTTTTTCCACCGCCGCCGACGAAGGACACGACGTCCCCGGGTTGAATTTGAAAAGCTTTTGACAGTTTCATGGCATCTCACTCATGTTGGATAGCTTCGATGATCGGCAAGCTGGCGGCACGATCGGCGGGATACAAGGCTGCCACCTGGGAAACCACCAGGGCGATAATCAGGCTGGTAACCAATGCAATCGGCGGAAAGACATAGTTGACGCCGTAGCCGGCAATCACTCTTGATCCCAACAGGAGCATCTTGGACAAAAACAACCCAAACACGACTCCAAAGACACCGCCCATCACGCCCATCGTGCCGCTTTCGGACAATACCATACCAGCAACCTGTAATTTTGTCATACCAAGACTGCGCAGGCCGCCAATCTCCCGCTGTCGTTCGAGGACATTCATGACCAGGGTATTGACCACCCCCAACGCGGCAACGATGATGCCAATCAGCCCCAGAACATCAAACAGGGCAAAAGCCTGTCCGGTCAGGTCCAACACCTTGTCCCGAAACTCGGTGGTAGTCTCCACCACAATGTGTCGACGGCTGCCATAACGATCTTCCAGTCGTGTAGCTTCGTAAAGAACGTCGGTTCCGGGTTTTAGAGACACGATAAACTGATCCACGGTTCCCTCGCCGAAATAGCGATCCAGGTCATCGCGATTACCGTTAACCACGTAACCTGAACTGGAGAAATCCATCACCACGCCGGCTACCTCGAATTTCTGCTTACCACGCCGCGTTTCCAGCGTCAGGCTGTCACCTTCACCCAAACCGTAGCGGTCCGCCAGGGTACTGGACACCAACACCGCATCGCCGGCAGCCAGCCGGGCCAGCGCGGCTGCTGGGTCGGCCTGGCTGTCCTGAAAAACGAAGGAGGCCACCTGCATATAGGTGGCCGGGTCAACGCCTGTAAACATAAGGCGCTCAGTTTCCCCCTGCTGCGGCACATAGCTGACGTAGCGATAGGTAATCGGCGTAATCTGGGCAACGGCCGGCTCTGCCAGGAGACGTAAACCAAACTCCTCGCGCATCGGATTGGGGGAACGGACATACAGGTCACCGCCGATAGCGGTATCGACCCAATTGGTGATATCCGTCTCGAAGCTGGCGGTCAGGACCTGGATGCCCATCACCATCGCAATGCCGACCATCAGGGCAGCCACCGTCAGGACCGTTCTTCCCTGGGAGCGTTGGATATTGGCGACGCCGATGCGCCCCACCGTGCCATATATGCGCGTCACCAGTGGACGCAATACACGTTCAAAGCCGGCAATGGTAATCGGTATGACTAAGGTCGCACCCAGCATTAGGAAGAGCACACTGGCAACGCCCACCTCGTATTGCACGTTGGCGCGAAAGGGTACGATGTACAACGCAAAATAAGAAGCAGCGATGAGCACCAATCCAACCAACCATCCCCAAGAACCGAACAGCAGGCGCTGCGGTCGGGCCACAGTCCGCATCGCTTCCAAAGGCGAAATGTTGCGCGCCCGCCAGGCCGGCAACAATGCCGAAACCAGGGTGACGATTATGCCCACGCCCAGCGAGGTAAGCAGTCCGTCGAGGGGTATCGCCACCTGTGTAATCTCAGTCGCCGACACCAGGGCAACCGAACGTGTCAGTCCCTTCGATAAGGCCAGGCCCACGCCCGCCCCGGCCACCGAACCGAGCACACCCAACAAGACAGCTTCAAACAGGATCAGTTGCGTCATCTGGGCACGGCTGGCACCGAGCGTGCGCAACATCCCGATCTCCTGTGTCCTTTCCACCACCGTCATGCTGAAAGTGTTGTAGATCAGGAAAGCGCCCACAAACAGGGCTATGGCACTGAAGAAGCTGAGGCCAAGCTGGTAGGCAGCCAGCATGTGTGACACCACCTTACCTCGAGCGGCCGGATACAATACTTGAACGCCATCGCCCAGCTCCGCACTCAACCGCAGACGCAGATCGTCGAGCAATCGCGGCGAGTCGGCAATGGCTGGGGCTGCCAGAACATCGAGTTGCGTCACGTCATTGCCCATTTCAAACAACGCCTGAACGACGCCTATCGGCACAATGACCACGGCGCCCCCATTTTGCATTCCCGGTCCGGACTTAGCGATGATGCCCACAATGCGCAGCATTTCGGAGCCCGAATCGGTCAAGATCGTGATGTCGTCCCCCACCGAGAAGCCTTTGTCATCGGCGTAATCCTGCACCAGCAGAGCAACGTAGGCATCGCTGTCACTTGGAAGAAACTCGCCGGCCAGGATCTCATAGTCGCGCATCGAGCGGTCGATTTCCGGGTCTACGCCGAACAGCAACAGGTCGTTGGTGCTGCGGGCGCCGGCAACACTTACCTGCACGTCCCAACTGCCGACGTCGTCGACCAGAAGGGTGCGGTGGGTGACACTTGGGGCGACCTGTTCGACACCCGGCAGGCGAGTGGTTCTGACCAGTGTGTCGGCATCGAAAGCGTCGCCAATGGCCGAATCACTGGTGACAATCAAGCTCGCCCGCCCCGAGGCCTCGTCAAAAATCCGGTGGATGGAGGCCAGGGTGCTTTCATTGGTGATGGCGACGGCCAGTACCACCGCCACGCCCAAAACAATGCCACCGACAGTCAGGACGGTACGGCTCTTGCGTGTGACCAGATTGCGTACAGCCAAAGATGCAGTGAAGAGAAGACTTCTTACGCGCATGGTCTCAGCTTAGCTCGACGGGGCGCAGATTGGCGGCCCAAAACTGCGTCACGGGGAATCGCCCGGCGATCATTGACTTTCGGTCTGGCGTAATAGCCGCTGGATCTGGCGAATATTCTTATTGCGGTCGCCAGCCATCGATAGATGGTTTATGATGCGGCCATCTTTCAAGAACACGACGCGGTCGGCGTAACTGGCGGCCCTGGCCTCGTGAGTCACCATGACAATCGTCTGACCCATCTCGTCACAAGACCGGCGCAGCAGCCGCAGAATTTCCTCGCCGGTGCGGCTATCAAGATTGCCTGTCGGCTCGTCGGCCAACACGATGGCCGGGTTGGTCACAAAAGCCCGGGCAATGGCCACCCGCTGTTGCTGGCCGCCGG
This sequence comes from uncultured Anaerolineales bacterium, assembly GCA_964529945.1. GTDB lineage: Bacteria > Chloroflexota > Anaerolineae > 4572-78 > NAK82 > CAZHBM01. The sequence goes on from CAZHBM010000171.1 coordinate 7,783, forward strand.
ACAGCTGGTGTGGCTTATGATGACGCCTGTCTTCCAGTCCTACCAGATCCAACAACTCGTCGATTCTGCCCTGGTAGTCAGCCGTTGACTTGCCATCGATCA
>CAZHBM010000172.1:0-7877 GCA_964529945.1 uncultured Anaerolineales bacterium
GGCACCTGCCCAATGTACGACGGCCAACTCGGCCCGCGCTTCAATCAACAGGACCAGAACTGGAACCAGGGCCGCAGCCAGGGCCAGGGCATGATGCAGCGCCCGGGTATGTTGAACGACTCGGGACGCGGCCAGAGCTTTAACCAGACGCCCGGTCATGGCCGTGGTCTGCAAGACGGCAGCCGCATTCCCAACCCGCAGGTTGAGGTTGGCGAGTGGTTGACCTTCAACGGTACCATCAACAGTCTGGACATCAACAGCATGACGATAACCACCGACGACGGGCAGCAGATCGTGCTGCAGTTGGGGCCGGAATGGTTCTGGACCAGCCAGGGCGTGACCCTGAGTGAGGGCCAGGCCGTCAGTGTCCAGGCCTTCGAGGACGACGGGCTGACCACCGCCGGTCAGGTGACTGTGGTCAGCAGCGGCCAGACGCTGCAACTGCGTGACGAAGACGGTCGCCCGTTGTGGGCCGGCCAGGCTTTCTAAGCGACAATTCCACCAACCGATTTCGGGTAACCGGCAGCCTTAGGGGTGCCGGTTACCTTTTTTTGTGTCCACGTTTTCGTGGGGCACGTCAAGTCCAACGTAAGGGCGCTTCGGGAGGTGCCCGGCCTCCCTCGCCAGAGGGCAGTCGATTATCCGGCGGGTGGCGCACCCGCCGGAGCATAGGCAGCTATTTCGGCAAGATCCCTACGCGGAATGGGTAACCTTTTGAGAAGTTGGGGCCAGATTCTCGTGGGCACGCCAGGTCCAGTGTAGGGGCGCTTCGGGAAGCGCCCCATGGTGGGCCGAAAGACCCATAAGGCCCGAGGCCGGAATCGTCGGGCAGATTGACCCTCATCCCCAACCCTTTCTCCTCGAAAAGACACGAGGACTGGCGCTCAACACCACGTGAGGACAAGCTCCCTGAAGGAGACCTTCTGAGAAGTTCTCGGCGGGTGGCGCACCCGCCGAGAGCACCGGCGGAGACTGGGGAACCAGCACACGCTGGTGAAGACTTCAAACCCGGCGGGCCATCCCCTGGCGAGGGCAGACAGACCCACCGGGAGCTACACAGGGAAGCGCGTGGTAGAAATCTGTTCAGCGGCGCAGACGCAACGAGTTGCCGACCACCAACAGGCTGCTGGTGGCCATCGCGCCGGCGGCGATGACCGGGCTGATGATGCCGAAAGCCGCCAGCGGCACGGCCACCAGGTTGTAGGCAAAGGCCCAGCCCAGGTTCTCGTGGATGATGCGCCGTGTGCGGCGCGACGTCTCGATGAAATAAGGAATCAGCGTCAGGTCGTCGTGGCCGAGCACCAGGTCGGACGTCTCACCGGCCACGTCGGTGCCGCCGGCGCTGGTGATGCTCAGGTCGGCCTGGGCCAGGGCCGGAGCGTCGTTGACGCCGTCGCCAACCATGGCCACCCGGTCGCCGTCAGCCTGCCAGGCCTTGATGCGCTCGGCCTTCCGGCTGGGAGGGCAATCGCCCTCGTAGTCGTCGATGCCCAGCTCCCTGGCCACCGCCTCGGCGGTGCCGGGGCTGTCGCCCGACAACATCACCGGGCGGATGCCGTCGGCCAACAAACGGCGCAGAGTCTCGGGCGCGCTGGGGTTGGGCTCGTCGCGTAAGGCGATGAAGCCGGCCACGCCATCACCCCAACCGACCCAAACCACCGTGTCGCCCTGGCCGGCCGCCTGTTGCGCGCGTTCGGCCAGGTCCGGACCGGCCTCGACACCCAGGAATCCCTTCGAACCGACCATCACGCGCTGGTTGAGATCGGCGTGTACCTGGGCGCTGGCGCCCAGGCCGCGCAACGACTGAAAATCGTCCGCCGGCGGTTTGTCGCCTGAACAGGCATCGACGATGGCACGGGCGATGGGGTGCTCGGAGAATTGCTCGACCGCCGCCGCCAGGCACAACAGATCCTGATCGTCGATTTTGGCATCCCCGGCCACGCCGCTGGTCACGACCGACATGCGGCCGCGGGTCAAGGTGCCGGTCTTGTCGAAGACCAAACGCTTGACGGTCGAGGCTGATTCCAGGGCCACCGGATTACGCACCAGGATCCCGGCGCGGGTGACCTGGCCCAGGGTAACGGTTAGCGCCAAGGGGGTGGCCAGGCCCAGGGCGCACGGGCAGGCGACCACCAACACGGCCACCGCCGTCAGCAGCGCTTGCGGCGCCGGCCGGCCGGCGACCAGCCACCAGCCCAAAAAGGTGAGCACGGCGGCGGCGATGATGCCGAAAGCGAAATAAGCCGACGCCCGGTCGGCCAGGCGCTGGATGGGCGGCTTGGTGGACAGGGTATCTTCGACCATGTGGGTGATATAGGCCAGCCGGCTCTCGCCGGGCGCCTTGATCACCCGTGCGGTCAGGGCGGCGTCGGTGCTGACGGTGCCGGCGAAAATGGTATCGCCCGGTCCTTTGTCGACCGGCGCCGACTCGCCCGTTAGCAGGGACTCGTCCAGCGACGCCTGGCCCTCCACAATCTCGGCGTCGGCCGGCACACGCTCGCCCGGCTTGATCAAAATGCTGTCGCCGGCGTTCAATTTCATCGCCGAGACCTGTTTCCAGTCGCCACCGTCGCGCCGCCAGGCCTTGTCGGGCTGCAGGTTGAGCAACTGGCGGATGTCCTTGCGCGCCCGGCTGCCGCCGACCGATTCCAGGTAACGCCCGAGCATAATGAATGTCGTGATCATGGCCACCGAATCGAAATAGGCCTCACCCGAGCCGGTCAGCGTGACGTAGACGCTGTAGCCATAGGCCGATAGTGTGCCCAGGGCGACCAGGGTGTCCATGGTGGCCGTCCCGGCCCGCAGCGCGCGCCAGGTGCCGCGCAAAAACGAGCTGCCGCCGACGAGCAAGATCGGCGTGGCGAGCGCCCAACAGACGTATTGCAGGTCGCGCACATCGGGAACGTTGAAGTTGCCGGCGGCGTATTGAGGGTACAACTGCACCAGATAGAGCAACATGATCTGCATGCCGAAGGCGGCCGCCACCAGCAGTTGCAGCAGGGTGCGCTCCTGGCCGCGCTGGGCGCGCTGTTCATTGGGATCGGTCAGCATGCGGCCGCGGTAACCGAGGGTGTCCAGCGAGCGCAAGATCTCGGCCGGGTCGACCAGGTTGGGATCGTAACGGATGCGGCCACGCTCGGCGGCAAAGCTGATGTCGACGTCCTTGACACCCGCCTCACGGCGCAACACCCGTTCGGCGGCGGTGGCGCAACCGGCGCACCACATACCGCCCAACGAGAAGTAGGCCGTCTCGCCGCGGTCAAGAACGCGCGCCGCCAGCCCCTGGCTGCCCTCGCCGTTGCCGCTCCCGTTGCCGTCGCCGCCGGAAACAGGCCCGGCCTCTCTGACCGGCGCCGTATCGAGCACCTCCTCTTGTTGGTCGAGCTTCAATTTGGGGTCGTAGGCGTGCCGACCGAGACCGGCGTCCTTCAGCGGCGCTTCGAGCACCGGTCGCCCCTCAGGGGCATGGTCAACCCTCGTCCGCAATACGTGCCGGACGCCGGCAGCGGCCATGGGCGGCCTCTCGGGGCTGGCCTTACGTTTCGATTCGGGCAGCACCTGGTCGAGCATATCGTTTTCGCGGGCGACCTGGTAGACACGGGCACAACCAGGACAGCAGAAGTGTTTCTCCTCGCCGTCAAAGGTACGCACCACGGGCGCACCCTCGATGGGCTGGTCGCACAGGTCGCAGGTTTCCTTATGTCCGGCTACCATAACATCAGTTTCCCTATGTGTAGATGATTGACCACGTCAAAGGCGGCCAGGCCGCGCAACGTCAACTGCAGGCCGATCAAAACGATCAGTCCACCGGCCACGTGGGACAGCGTGTGCCGCGCCGACTGGCTCAGGCTGCCGACGCCGACGCCGAGCACCAGCAAGGCCGGCACGGTTCCCAGGCCGAAAAGTAACATGGCCAGCGCGCCGGGCAACGGGCCGCCGGCGGCGACCGAGGTCAACAATGCGCCGTAGACCAGGCCGCAGGGCAACAGGCCGTTGGCCGCGCCCAGGCCGACAATACCCAGCAGGCCGCCGCGCTTGACGGCCCGGCTCATCTGGCGGTTGAGCCAGACACCCGGCCCTTCCAGCCGGTCGAGGGGCAGCAGGCCGATGTAGCCCAGACCCAGCAGAAAAACGCCCACGCCGACTATCAGGCTGACCACCCCCGAGATATGGACCAGCCCTCCCCCCTTCTCCAGCAACCCGCCCACCGAACCGACGGCCGCGCCCAGCAACGCGTAGACGGAAATGCGGGCGGCGTGATAGAGCAATTGGCTAGGTGCGGCGGCCAGGCCGTGCTTGTCCAGTCGGGTGCTCATCATCATCACCAACGGACCGCACATACCCAGGCAATGACCCAGACTGCCCAACAGCCCGCTCAAAGCCAGCAAAACAAAAAGGCTGGTATCTGCTCCCATAGGGTTCTCTCCCGCCTGCAGAAACAAGGAGCGTGACCCCAAGCCTCCCGCATATGGCAGGCCAGGGTCACGCTCACGGGCACCGGCAACGTGTTAAGCGACCTCTTCGAAGGTGTCGAAAGACAGATCATGCATGGACACGTGAGGCCTGAACTCTGTCAACACCTTTTCTTCCGACAGCCTCGATGCGCGGTGGCCCTGCAGATCGCTCCAGGTTTCCCACACGCTGTGGAAGATAAGGTGTGTTTCCTTGGGATCGTCCACCGAGTACATGGCCCGGGCGGTGACAAAGCCGGTCTGGTTAGGCAGCAGCGAGCGCAAGTAGCTCAACACACGCTCCAACGAGGCGCCGATCTCCAGGTGGGACATTTCCTCGGGTTGAATTTCGAATCTGACTTGATATACGAAGGCCATAGCCAGAAGTCCTCCTATCTCGGCGTCCAGTTGAAGATGAGGTAGAACAGCCACCACAGGATGATGGTCGGGACGGCCAGTGCCACCACGGGCGGCAGACCGCCGCCGGCTTCCTCAATCACCCCGGCGAAGCTGTCTATGTAACCGTCGGGGTGGATTTCTTCCTGTTCTGCTTCATCCCCTTCCGCCCGATGGCCACTGCTGCCGGGCAGTCTCTTGGGCCGGTGCGGCAGAGCGACCGTCAACCCAAACAGAAACAGGGCAAAAGCGCCAACTGCAATCCAGGTGATCTCTTGGGTAATATCCAGTACATTCAGGGTCATGGCTCATCTCCTTTCCGACCAGGCCAGGGTGCCGGTTCTTTATCCTCAAGCATGTCATATTTGGCTTGCTCGATGTCCTTGAACTGACCGCGCCGCCACCCCCAGATTAGGAAAACGATGCCGGTCAGGACAACAAAGGCCATCCAGCCAACCACCACCCATAGTCCTAATGGCATGGTTCTTACCCTCCCTGCTTTCCGATCTTGTTCATAAGGTCAGCGACGATGTCCCACACGTCCGATTCGGACAGCATCCATTGGAAAGGCGGCATCTGACTGTCGGGCACACCTTCCCAGGTACGCCAGAAGACGTAGGGTTCGCTCAAGCCGGCCGGGAAGGGCGCCGGCCCACCACTGGCATTATCCTTGACGCCGGGACCATCTCCCGCACCATTGTCACCGTGGCAAGTGGCGCAGTGGGTGGCGTACAGCTCGGCGCCGTGGGTGGTTGAGATGACGTGGCCTTCGCCGATCCAGTCATCCTGGCTCAGGGTGACGAAATTCGCCGCCACGTCGCCGTTGCCATAGACGCTTTGGTTGGAGGGCTCACCGGTCATCCAGTTGGCCATCAGGTACTTGATGGCGTCCCAGCGTTGTTCCTCGGGCAGCCATTCGCCCCAGGTGGGCATGGCCGCACCCTGGATGCCAAAGGTCACCTTGGCCAGGTGCTCCGCCTGGGCCTGCTGGGTCATCTGTTCGCCGGCCATGTCGTGGAAGTTGGCCGGCTTGGGGTTCAGGTAGGCACCATCCCAGCCGGTCCCATCGCCGGCCAGTCCATGGCAGTGAGCACAGTTTTCCACAAATACCACCTGGCCGCGGGCATAAGAAGCACTGTCAGGCATAGCGGCCTGCTTGTAGATTTCCGGGAACAAGAAGTTCTGGCCGTCGGGCGGCGGGGTGGGCGGCTTCTCGGTCTGGGTGAACATGGAACGGATGAAGTGAACCACTTTCCAGCGGTCTTCCTCGCTGTAGCGCAGCTTCCAGGAAGGCATGGCGCTCCAGGGCAAGCCCTCGCTGATGCGCCAGAAGTAGTCGGCATCGGTGTAGCTCGGGTCCTGCAATGTGCCATAACTGCCATCACCGAAATCGGGCGGCGACGGCTGCAGGTCCTCACGATAAGGACCATGGCCGCGTCCGGCGTCGCCGTGACAGACCATACACTCGCGGGTGAAGATGGCCTTGCCCTCGTCCAGCGTCTGGATGCTCAACTCGACCGGGTTGGTCTGGCCGGCGTAGGGCGCCGGCGGATCGCCTTCGTCCGGGTCGCGCATCACCGGCCGGGCAAAGATCTGCTCGACGTAGCGGATCACCTGCCAGCGCTCGTCTTCGGTCAGACTCTCTTTCCAGGGCGGCATAACCGTGCCCTGCACCCCCTCGGAAACGTGCCAGAACCACTGCTCTTCGGGCATGTCGCGGAAGGGATTCTGTTTGTAGTTGGCCGGCGTCACGATCAGGGTACCGGCATAGCTGCCCAACCCGTTGCCGGCGCAGCCGTGGCAGGTCAGACAGCGGTCGACGTACAACTCCTTACCGGCCTGCAGGCCGGCGGCTTCCCAGGGGGGCCAGCCCTGAGGCGGCGCGTTGTCGCCGCTGGGCATGGGCTGGACCGGAATGGGTTGGTTCACCTTGGCGGCGTACGGTTCGGGCGGCAAGATCATGCGCTCCTGGGCCACCCGATCGCCCAGGGCGAACAAGTAGGCGGCAATGGCCTTGAGCTGGTCTTCGGACAAGAACTCGTAACTGGCCATAATCGACATGGGTGAATACTGGCGCGGATTGCGCAGGTGTTCGATTTCCCATTGCTCGCTGCGCTTGCGACCGACGTAGGACAGGTCGGGGCCGGTACGCTCCGAACCCAGGATCATTGGGTTATCGAAGACGTAATTGCCGCCCTCCGATACCCGTCCCATACCGGTGTCCTCGGCGCGCACGTATTGGGTATGGCAGTAGTTACAGCCGTTGGAATAGAACAGGATGCGCCCTTGATCTTCGAGATCGGTGTAGGGATGGGCGATGACAGTCTGCGGCGGCCTCCACACCAGGTCGGGCACAAAAACCGCCACGGTGACCACGGCCAGGAACACGATCATACCGCCAAGAACGACGGTTTTGAAGGTCATTTTCATGGTCTATACCCCCTAACTTCCGGCTGCCGCTGACGAAGGCACCGGCTGCTCGCTGACCGGCGGCTCAACGATAACCGGGTCAGTTCGCACCACCGGCGGTCGCGATATGGCGCGTCGGGCAATGGCTGTGGCCAGGATGTTGTAGGTGAACAGGATGAAGCTGAGTACCAGTACTAGACCGCCGGCTGCGCGTAAGGCCATATAGGGTCGTAGGCCGGGCAACACGCTCCAGATCGGCAGCCCCTGGTGGACCCACGAGGTTCCTTGAACCAGCCCGGTCAGCAGGAAACCGCCAAAGAAGAAGGTGAAACCAATCACGTACATGGCGTACTGCACTTTGGCCAGCCCCCGGCTGTAGATCTCGCAATCCAGGATGCGCGGAACCACGTAATACATCGCCCCAATGATGACCGAGGCGGCGAAGAAGAGCAGCGACAGGTGAGCGTGACCGGGTACATACTGGGTGAAGTGCGTCAGCAGGTTAATGCTGCGCAGCGCCTGGTGCGAGCCCTGGTAAGAGACCAGGATATAGGCCGCCCAGCCGGTAATGGCAAAACGCAGCGGGATGCTGGAGAAGAAACGGTTCCAGTTGCCGCGCAT